>JAYUIZ010000805.1:0-3830 GCA_043765595.1 Lysobacter sp.
TTGGTCGCTTTCTTGGTGAGGATGTGGCTCTTGTTGGCGTGGCCGCATTTGTACTTGCCGGAAGCTGTCTTCCGGAAGCGCTTGGCCACCGCCCAAGCCAGTACTCGAAACGACCCCAAGGACCTTGCAATGCCCAAGATCAAGACCAACCGGGCGGCGGCCAAGCGCTTCCGGAAGACAGCTTCCGGCAAGTACAAATGCGGCCACGCCAACAAGAGCCACATCCTCACCAAGAAAGCGACCAAGCGGAAGCGCAACCTGAGGCAGACGAACCACGTTCGCGCCGAAGACGCAGGCCGTCTTGACCGCATGCTTCCGTATTTGTGAGGAGACTGAACAATGGCAAGAGTTAAACGTGGTGTCACGGCGCGTCGCCGTCACAAGAAAATCCTGAAGCAGGCCAAGGGCTATTACAACGCCCGCCGCAAAGTCTTCCGCGCCGCCAAGCAGGCGGTCACGAAGGCGCTGCAGTACGCCTACATCGGCCGCAAGCAGAAGAAGCGCAATTTCCGCACCCTGTGGATCGCGCGTATCAACGCCGCTTCGCGCGCCAACGGCATCAGCTACAGCCGTTTCATCAACGGCCTGCTGAAAGCCGGTATCACCCTCGACCGCAAGGTGCTGGCCGATATCGCCGTACACGACGCGAAGGGCTTTACCGCGTTGGCTGAAAAGGCGAAAGACGCGCTCGCGGCATAAGGAATGCGGAGTTTCCCGCAGGTTCGCGCAACACGCGCCGAGCCTGTGGCGAGATCACCGAACCATTGCATGGGGAAGGGCGCAAGTCCTTCCCCATGTTCGTTTCTGGAAAGCGGATTCGTAGCGCAGAACTGAAAACAGTCTTCGGCCGCTGTCATCCCGAGCGAAGCGAGGGACCTGCTTTCCGACGGCTTGAATCTAACAACACGTCACTCCCGCTGTCCTGGAATTCAAGAAAAGTTACGTTCGGGACGACAACGAAAAGGTCGTGAGCACATGAGCGATATCGAACCCCTATCGACGCAGGCCCTCAGCGACATTGCGGCCGCGGAAACGCCGGACGCGCTGGAAGCGCTGCGGGTCGCGCTGCTCGGCAAGAGCGGCAGCATCACCGCGCAGCTCAAGGCGCTCGGCGCGTTGCCCGCGGACCAGCGCAAGGCGGCCGGCGAAGCAATCAACCGTGCCCGCGACGCCATCGGCGACGCGCTGTCCGCGCGCAAGATCGCCATCGACGACGCCGTGCTGGATGCGCGCCTCGCCGGCGAAACCATTGATGTCACCCTGCCGGGCCGCGACGCCGCGCGCGGCGGCCTGCATCCAGTCAGCCGCACGCTGGAGCGCATTTCCGAGATCTTCGGCCGTCTCGGTTACGAACTCGCCGACGGCCCCGAGATCGAGGACGACTGGCACAACTTCGAAGCGTTGAATTTCCCGCCGCACCATCCGGCGCTGGCGATGCACGACACTTTCTATTTCCCGCCCGACAGCCGCGGCGAAGCCCGTCTGCTGCGCACGCACACCTCGGGTTGCCAGGTGCGCTACATGCTGGATCATAAGCCGCCGCTGCGGATGATCGCCGCCGGCAAGGTCTACCGCAGCGACAGCGACCAGACCCACACGCCGATGTTCCATCAGGTCGAAGGCCTGTTGGTGGACGAACACGCCAGCTTCGCCGACCTCAAGGGCACGCTTGCCGAATTCGTGCGCGCGTTCTTCGAGCGCGACTTCGAGATGCGTTTCCGTCCGAGCTATTTCCCGTTCACCGAGCCGTCCGCCGAAGTCGATATCGCCTGGCAGCAGCCGGACGGTTCGACGCGCTGGCTTGAAGTGCTGGGCTGCGGCATGGTTCATCCGAACGTGCTGCGCAACGTTGGCATCGACCCCGAGCGTTACACGGGCTTCGCATTCGGCCTCGGCGTTGAACGTTTCGCGATGCTGCGCTACGGCGTGAGCGATCTGCGCGATTTCTTCGATAACGACGTGCGCTTCCTCCGCCAGTTTGCTTAGGGTGGGCCTTGGCCCATCTTTGCGGCGTACCCGCTCGCATCGAACGATGATCGAAATGATTTCGTCGTTGTCGATGCGTCCGAAAGATCAAAGACGGTGGGCCAGGGCCCACCCTACGGCGACACATAGGGTTACAGCATGAAATTCTCCGAAAACTGGCTGCGCCAACACGTCAAGACCGATGCCTCGCGCGATGAGCTCGCGGCGACCCTCACTGCTATCGGTCTAGAAGTCGAAGAACTGACGGTGCTGGGCGCATCGCTCGACGGCGTGATCGTGGCGCGGATCGTCGAATGCGTGAAACATCCGGAAGCCGACAAGCTGCAGGTGTGTCAGGTCGATGCCGGCATGGGCACCTTGCAGCAGATCGTCTGCGGTGCGCCGAATGCGCGCCCGGGTCTGGTCGCGCCGCTCGCCACCATCGGCACGCGGATCGGCGAACTCACGATCAAGGCCGCGAAAGTGCGCAATGTCGAATCCAACGGCATGCTGTGTTCGGCGAAAGAACTCGGCATCGACGCCGACGCTTCCGGGCTGCTGGAACTGCCGGCCGACGCGCCGGTCGGGACGCCGCTGGCCGAGTATCTCGGTCTGCCCGACGCCAGCATCGAACTGAAACTCACCCCGAACCGCGCCGACTGTTTCAGCGTGCGCGGCATCGCCTTCGATGTCGCCGCGGCCTGCAACAGCGAAGTCGTGCCGCTCGACGCCGAGCCTGTCCCGGCGGGCAGCGATGCGACGCTGGTCGTCGAACTCGATGCCGGCGCGAAGGTGCCGCGTTTCGTCGGCCGGGTGATCGACGGCGTGGACGCGACCGCACCGTCGCCGCCTTGGATGGCCGAACGTCTGCGCCGCAGCGGCGTGCGCCCGATCAGTTTCCTGGTCGACGTGACCCAGTACGTGATGCTGGAACTCGGCCAGCCGATGCACGCCTTCGACAAGGACACGCTGCAGGGGCCGGTCGTAGTGCGTCACGCGCGCGCGGGCGAGCAGGTGAAGTTGCTCGACGGCCGCACGGTGTCGCTCGACGAGGATCTGCTGGTGGTGTCCGACAGCCACGGCGGCAATGCCGCACGCGCGGTCGCGCTGGGCGGGATCATGGGCGGCCACGACACCCGCGTCACCGACACCACGCGCAGCGTGTTCCTCGAAGCCGCACACTGGATTCCCTCCGCGATCATCGGCCGCAGCCGCAAACTCGGCCTGCACACCGATGCCGGCCATCGCTTCGAGCGCGGCGTCGACCCGGAGCTGCCGCGGATCGCGGTCGAATACGCGACCAAGCTCATTCTCGATGTCGCCGGTGGCGTGCCGGGTCCGGTGATCGAAGCCGTGCGCGAGGCCGATCTTCCGCAGCCGCAGATCGTCGGTCTGCGCCGCAAGCGCCTGGCGCGCGTGCTGGGCGTGAACGTGGCCGATGCCGAAGTCGAACGCATCCTGCGCGCGCTGGGTCTGGGCGTGGAAGCGACCGCCGACGGCTGGCGCGTGACCGCGCCGACCCGCCGCTTCGATATCGCGATCGAAGAGGATCTGATCGAAGAAATCGCCCGCATCCACGGCTACAACGCCATCCCGACCACGCTGCCCGGCGGCGCCACGCGGGTGGTGTCGCCCAGCGAGGCGGTTCTGGACGAAGCGACCGTGCGTCGGCAGCTGGTGGCGCGCGATTTCCTCGAAACGATCAACTACGCCTTCGTCGACGACGCTCTGCTGGCGAAATGGCAGGCCACCGACGGCGGCGTGCCGCTGGCCAACCCGCTCAGCGCCGAACTCAGCACGATGCGCACGATGTTGCTGCCCGGGCTGGTCGCCGCACTGGGCCGCAACGTCGCGCGCCAGCAGCC
>JAYUIZ010000806.1:0-3827 GCA_043765595.1 Lysobacter sp.
CGGCACGCCGCCGGTGGGTCCGCCGACGACTTCGCCGCCGGATACGACGAGCACGCCGCTGGTGGCTGCGCCTGCGCTGACGATCGACAAGACCGCGGGTACGCCGAGTGGCAACACCGCGGGCAGCACGATCGTCTACAGCTTCCTGGTGACCAACACCGGCAATGTGCCGCTGACCGGGATCGTGGTGAACGATGCGCAGTTGGATGCACCGGCGACCTGTCCGGTGACGACGCTGGCGCCGGGCGCGAGCACGACCTGCACCGGTACGCACACGATCACCCAAGCCGAAGTGGACGCGGGCGTGGTGAACAACAGTGCGACCGTGACCGGCACGCCGCCGGGCGGCGGCACGACGACCAGCCCGCCGGATACGACGAGCACGCCGATCGCCCGTTCCCCGCTGATCGTCGCCACCAAGACCGCGACCCTCACCACCGATGGCGGCATCGTCGGTCTGGCGGACGCGGGCGACGTGATCACCTACGCGGTGAGCGTGCGCAACAACGGCAACGTGACCCTGACCGGCCTGACGGTGGCGGACAGCTTCGAAGGCGGTACGCCGACGACGCTGACCTGCACGCCGACCACGCTGGCGCCGGGCGCGACCGCGACCTGCAACGCCTACACGCATACAGTGACGCCGGCGGAAGCGGCGGCGGGCGGTACGCTCGACAACGTGGTGACCGCCACGGCGACGTCGTCCACATCGACCCAGACGGTGAGTTCCACCAGCACCGCCGTGGTCGCCGTGAACGGCGCGCCGGCCGCGATCCGCATCGTCAAGACCGCCAGCCCGCGCGACGTGAATGTCGGCGATCTGGTCCGCTACACGCTGACGCTGGACAACACCAGCCTGACGCCGATGACCGACGGCACGCTGATCGACACGCCGCCTGCGGGGTTCACCTACGTCGAGGGTTCGCTGGCGGTGGCCGATGCCGACAACGCCGGTCGCCTGGTCGGGACCTACCCGATCCGGGTCGACCAGATCGACATCGCCGCCGAAGGCCGCGCCACCATCACCTATCTGCTGCGCGTCGGCGCGGGCGTCCGTCCGGGCGTCCACACCAACAGCGCGTATGTCGAAGACGACGGCAGCGTGGTCTCGAACGTGGCCACTGCGACGGTGCAGATGGTGTCTGATCCGATCCTGGACGAATCGCTGATCGTCGGTACGGTCTGGAACGACCGCGACGGCGACCAGTGGCAGGATGCGGCCGGCCTCGCTGGCGTGCGTGTCCAGGGCGGTTTCGCAGCGGATGCCTACGTGCCGAATTCGACCACGGTCGACCGCGGCACCGGCCCGACGCCGCAGGCCGATGCCAGCGCGCCGATGCTCCATGGCATCGACGTGGGCACCATCACTGCACGTCAGTCGGAAGCCGATCCGGTCGCCAAGCACACGGTGGTGATCCGCCAGACGCTGCGCGAGCTGCGCTTTACCGACGACTTCGTGCTGACTTCGACGCAGGGCGTCAGTGTGCGCATGGCCGCCGATGGCAGCACCCGCGTCGAGAAGAGCGGCGAAGCTGCCAAGGGCCTGAATGCGGCCGAGCCGACGGTGTTGCGCCGCGTCAGCCAGGTGGCCGATGGCTATCAGGTGGATTACGTGATCGCCAACGCCGGCATCGACGAACGCGGCATTCCGGGCGTGCGCGTTGCCTCGGTGGAGGGTCTGCTGGTCGAGACCGACCAGTACGGCCGCTACCGTCTGGTGGGCATCGATGGCGGTCGCGACCGCGGTCGCAACATCATCCTCAAGGTCGATCCGGTCACCTTGCCGCCGGGCAGCACGTTCACCACCGATAACCCGCTGGTGCGCCGCGTGACCCCGGGCCTGCCGGTCCGCTTCGACTTCGGCGTGAAGATGCCGGTGACGGTGCTGGAAGACGGCGAGCGTACGGTCGAGATGGAGATGGGTTCGGTGATGTTCGCGCCGGGCAGCGCCGAGATCCGCGAGGAATACACCGCCGCTATCGACAGGATGGCGGAAACCGCGCAGCGCTACGGGCGCGGCGAGGTGGTGATCAAGGCGGACGCCGAATCGGAGGCGCTGGCGTACAAGCGGGCGGAAGCCTTGCGCAAGGCGCTGGTCGAACGGCTGTCGCCCGAGGTGGCTGCCGCCACGCCGGTAAGCCTGCGTACGGTCGTCGGCGATGCCACCACCACGCTGGTGACGCTGAGCGAAACGCCAGTGCTGGGAACGGTGCTGTTCGATACCGACAGCGCCCGGATCAAGCCGCAGTATCTGCCGCTGATCCGCCAGATCGCCGCGTCGCTGCAGGCGCGCGGTGTCACCCAAGTCGCGGTGGTCGGTCACGCCGACAAACGCGGAGCGGAGGATTACAACGTGGCTCTTGGCATGCGCCGTGCTAAGACTGTGTACGAGGCAATCGCGGTAGCACTGCCGACGGACATGCGCAGCAAGCTGCGCGTCGATTTCAACGAAGATCCGGCAGCCCCTGCCGGAATGAACGGTCAGTGAGGGGCGCCGTGATGAAAATGAAACTGCTCGATTACACCTTGATCGGTATCCTGGCCGGTGGCTTTGCAGCTAACGCATTTGCACAGCAGGCTTCGGTGCAGCAGGCGTCGACGCCTGCGCCGGCCTCAGCAGACAGCACCCGGTGCGGCAGCGAAGGCTGCGCGTCCGACGAGGGCGTGCTGTTCAAGATTCGCACCCGCGGCGAAGCGCGGCCGCTCACCGGCGCCACTAGCGAACAGTCCGACGAACAGTCCGATTCCAGCACCTTGCAGCCCGACCGCCGGGTGACGGTGGAAGCCGAACGGGTCGACGCGAAGACGAACGTTCAACTGCAGCCGGGCCAGGCGCTGGCCATCGGCAAGTGGTCGACCGACGTGCCGGGCGGCGGCGTGATCTGGGCCACCGAAGATCCCAACCTCGGCCAGCCGCAGTTCAACCTGTCGGCGCCGTCGCGGCTGGCGTTCGATGGCGGCCGGATCACCAAGCCGGTGCGCTTCTACGCCTTCAGCAACTACCCGGCCTTCATCCAGCGCGTCGAAGTGCTGATCTACCGCGCCAGCGACACCGATCTGGTGACGCCGCTGGCCAAGGTCGATCTGCCGGTGGGCGCGGTGAGCGATGTCGAATGGGACGGCGCACTGCCGGCGGGCTTCGAAGCCCGCGCCGGCGACGAACTGCTGTATCTCGCCCGCGCCTACGCCGCCGACGGCAGCATCGATGAAACCTATCCCAAGCGCATGCAGCTGGTCACGCCGGATGAAGTGGACCGCGGCAACCAGATCCTGCGCCAATCGGTGGAACGCAGCAGCGGCCTCGCGCTCAGCGCCGAGGAAGCCGAGCAGCGCAGCTTGGTCGAAGGCATCTTCGGCCAGAACTCGCTGCGTCAGCAGAACATCCCGATCTACGGGTCGCGCATCCGCATCCAGGGCCGCGATCTTGCGGAAGGCTACAGCGTCACGATCAACGGCCAGAGCCATCCCATCGATCTGCAGCGCAAGCTGGTCGCGGAGTATCTGGTGCCGGTGGGCCGCCACGGGTTCGATATCGAACTGCGTGGCCCCGACCAGGGCGCGCTGAACCGCCGTCTGGATATCGACGTCAGCGGCAAATACATGTTCGCGGTCGCCATCGCCGATCTCACACTGTCCAGCGGCAATGTCACCGGTTCGATCGAACCGCTGGCCGGCGACGAGCGTTACGACGACAACTTCCTGGTCGAAGGCCGGCTCGCGTTCTATCTCAAGGGCAAGGTCAAGGGCAAATACCTGATCACCGCCCAGGCTGACACCCAGGAGCGCGAAGTTTCCGAACTGTTCAAGGGCTTCTGGGACGCCGACCC
>JAYUIZ010000807.1:0-12217 GCA_043765595.1 Lysobacter sp.
GTCGGCACGCGTAGTGGCGCGATGATGGCGAGCGCCGACGAGTGGACGCTGACCGTGCGCGGCAAGCAGACGCATGGGTCGCGGCCTTGGGATGGCGTCGACCCGATCACCATCGGCGCGCAGATCCTGCTGGGCACGCAGTCGATCATCGCGCGCCAGGTGAACATCGCGGCCACGCCGGTGGTGCTGACTGCCGGCCAGTTCCAAAGCGGCGTGCGCTTCAACATCATTCCCGACGAAGCGAAACTGGTGGGCACGCTGCGCACGTTCGATCCGGTGGTGCGCGAAGACGTGATCGCGCGTTTCCGGCGCACTGCCGAGGATTTCGCGCATGCCGGCGGCGGCAGCGCTGAGCTGCAGGTGGTCAACAACGCGCCGGCCACGATCAACGACGCGGCGCTGGCGCAGCGCGGGCGCGCTTCGCTGGAGCGCGCGCTGGGTGCGGACAACGTGGTGGAAATGCCGCTGGTGACCGTGGCCGAGGACTTTTCTCAATATTCGACGGTTGCGCCGACGCTGTTCTTCTTCGTGGGTTCCACCGCGGCCGATATCGATCCGGCGAAAGCGCCGATCAACCACTCGCCGCAGTTCCTGCTGGATGAGCAAGCGCTGCACGTTGGCAGCAAGGCTATGCTGCAGGTGGCGCTGGATTATCTGGGTCGGAACGCGCCGTGAGTGCGTCGCTGGGTATGAAGGGCAGGACCGTTTCCAGAATTCCCGCTATTTGGCCCCCCTGCGAACCTGCGCCATGAATTCGGGATCGACCTTGGCGCCCATCTGTTCGGTGCGGGCGAGGATGCGGCCCTCGCTGTCCAGCAGCACCAGCGCACTGGTGTGATTGAATTCGCCGTCGGCCAGGGCGCGATAACGGATGCCGAGAACGCCGGCGATTTTTCGCACATCGGCCTGCGCGGGGCTTGCCAGCGTCCAACGCGCGGGGTCTAGCTTGCGTTTGCCGGCAATCGACGTCAATGCTGCGGGCGTATCGCGTGCGGGGTCCATGCTGATCAGCAGGATGCCCAGACGTTCCCGTTCGGATGGTGCCAACTGTTTTTCCACCGCTTTGCCGCTGTCTACGATGAGCGGGCAGATGTACTGGCATGAGGTGTAGAACATCGAGACCAGCTGCGCCTTGCCGCGACGTTCGCTCCAATCGAATCGCTTGCCGTGTTGGTCGGTCAGTCTTGCGGAGAGTTGATACACGGACTCGCCGGGCAATCGCGCTGTCGGCGGCTTGGGCGACGGTCCGGGTGCCGCGAGCGCGCCTGCGCAAAACGCGAATGCCGCCAGCATGCAGAACAGTCGTTTCATCGCGTACTCCTGGCGCAGCGGAAACCGAGATTCAGCGTGGTGTCCTCGGCGTTGAGCGAAGACAACATGGCCACACGCATCAACACCGCATAGTTATCCCGATCATCCATCGACAGCGCGCCTGCGCCGCAGAATTTCGCGTTGTCCGCATCGCCCTGGTTACGGTTGTCGGCGGCGACCAGCAGCGCAGAAAAATCGTCGGTCCATTCCCACACCAGCCCATGCAGATCCTTTACGCCGTACGCGTTGGGAACCTGCAGCCCTGCGCGCGGCAACGCCTGCGTGGACGGGCGCGAATACCAGCGCAGGATGCGCTCGCGCCAAGCGGGGTCGCGGCGGGCATCACGACGGGTTTCGTCCGCCGCCGCGGCGTATTCCCACTCGTCCCAGCTGGGCAGCCGTGCGCCCTGTGCTTCGCAGTACGCCTGTGCGGCGAACCAGCTGACCTGCACCACCGGCTGCTGCGGCAATGCGGCCACGCCGAGATTTCCAGCGCCAGCCCAATGCGCGAGGTAGCGCGGTTCAGCAAACAGCTTCGCGATCCGATCGCGACGCCATTGCGGATGTCGCTGCACGAAGGTGAGGAACTCCGCATTGGTCACCGGCCTGCGCATCAGCGCGAACGGGGCGATGCGGGTATCGCCTTTTCGGTCCTCGTACTTCAGGGCAGAGCGGAAACTGCCGCCCGGCAGGTTCACGTATTCCTCGTTGCCGGCAGGCACGCCGGTGACGGGGAACAGCAGCAGCACGAGGACGGCGATGCGACGCATGGCTCAATGTCCTTCCGAGGCATTGGCCGGCTTGGCGCGACGGATCTGCGCGGCCTCTGCCTTGCTGACCCGCCCGCCCGGATTGCCCCAGCTGTTGAGGACATACGTGGAGATGTTGGCCACTTCGTCGTCGGTGAGCTGGCTCATCGGCGGCATGTTCGAGTTGTAGTCCATGCCGTTGACGTTTACCGGGCCGATCAGGCCGTGCAGGATGACGCTGGGAACACGTTTGGGATCGGCAGTGATGTAGTCCGACTTGGCCAGCGGCGGGAACACGCCCGGGATGCCTTGACCTTCCGGCTGATGACAGGTCGAACACGTGCCGGCGAACAGCGCTTTGCCCGCGGCGATCTGATCAGCGACCGACAGCTCGCCCTTTTGCGCCGCCGCCGCCGCGGTGGTCACTGCGCTCATGTTGTTCTGCGCACGGTCGCCGAGATACACGTAATCGACTTCTTTGCCGGAATAGATGGCCTTGTTTTCCGGGCCATCGGCCTTGAGGATCGCCAGCGCGCCCTTGTTGAAGGCGCGGAAGATGGAATGGTCCACCAGCACGTAACTGCCGGGCACTTCGAGATGGAAGTCCATGATCGCCGCGCCGCCAGAAGGAATGAGCGTGGTCTGCACGTTCTCCTGGAAACGCGTGCCGCCTTCGAACCAGACCTTGTCGAAAATTTCGCCGATCACGTGAAAGCTCGACACCAGGTTGGGACCACCGTTGCCGACATACAGACGCACGGTTTCGCCGACGCGGGCGGTCAGCGCTTTATCGCCGGTCAGCGAGCCCTCGCTGCCGTTGAACAGCACGTAGGTCGGATGCTCGTCGATGGCTTTCTCCATGTCGAACGGCTGGTGGCCTTTCTCGCGATATTTGCCGGTGGTGTAGAAATCACCCTGCATCACGTAATACTCTTTGTCGACCGGCGGCATGCCTTCGGGCGGTTCGACCAGGATCAGCCCGTACATGCCGTTGGTCACATGCATGCCCACCGGCGCGGTCGCGCAGTGATAGACGAAGAGACCTGCGTTGAGCGCCTTGAACGTGAAGCGAGACGAATGGCCGGGCGCAGTGAAGCTGGATGCCGCGCCGCCGCCGGGGCCGGTGACACCGTGCAGATCGATGTTATGCGGCATCTTGGATTCGGGCATGTTGCGCAGGTGGAATTCCGCCGTGTCGCCCTGGCGCACGCGGATAAAGTTTCCCGGCACCGTGCCGCCAAAGGTCCAGAAGGTATAGGTCACGCCTTCGGAGATCGCCATTTCTTTTTCGATTACATCCAGTTTGACGATGACCTTCGCCGGCGCTTTGCGGCCGGTGGCCGGAGGCACCTGCGGCGGCAGAGTCAGGATGGCATCGATAGGCGCGCCCTGCGGCGGGCCGAAGTCGCCCTTGAGCGATCCTCCGGTGTCCGCCATGTCGGCTTTTCCGGGGGTGTGCGCACTGCGCTCGCAGGCCGACAGACTCAGCGCCAGAAGCAGTGCGGTGCCACTCAAGCGCCAGGCGATACGTTTCGCGATGATGCGTTTCATGTGAGTGCCTTCTGTTGTGCTGTGGTCCATTGATCGCCAGTGAGATTCCCAGCGGTGCCGAAGCCTTCGCCGTTGTCGCTGCGGCTGTCGGCGTGAGAAGCGGTGGTTGAAGCAAGCCTGCCCAGGGTGCGTTGCCATCCTTCGTGGATGCACATCGGGATTCGCTCATCCATGTGCATACGCTAGTCCTCACGCGTCTGGGTTCACATGACCCAAGTCAAGCGCATGGCGGGAAGGACAAATCAAGGTTGTCGTGGATATGCGCGTTCGCAGATGACTGCAGTTGTCAGCCCGTCCAATAGCGCAGCCAGCCCATCGGGTCATGGGTTCGTGCGATGGCGAAGATGGTGAGATAGGTCGTCAATGCAGCGATGAAAGAGAGGGCTCGCATGCGCGCGGTGCGGCCAAGTTTCAGCGCCAGACTGCCGAGCGCAATGTAGAGGACCAGCAGCGCGAGTTTCACGCTCAGCCAGCCGTTCGCGAACATCGCGTGCGGCAGGATGCTCAGCAGCATCAGCGCCGCGCTCAGCAATACCGTGTCAATGCCGTAGCTGAGGAATCGCAGCGGGGCCAGCATCGCAATCTGTTGCTTTCCGGCCAGTACCAGCGATCCCCGCAGCAGGAACAACGACCCGCTGGCGATGACGCATGCAATGTGCACCCATCTGATCTGCGCGTAGAACTCGATCATCGGTGGAGTGCCTTTATCTGTGCTTTCATCCAGGCCTTCATCCGGGCTTTCCGTCGGCGCGCGGAGTGAGATAAATGCGCCCGATGCGTGCGACCCACGGCGCGAATGCGATCAACCAACCCAAGGCGGAAGCCGCTTGCCATGCGGCGCTGTCGGGCGCTACTTCCGCCGCCACGCGCATCACGGTCACGATCTGGATTGCCACGAACGCGAACCACGCCGCCGCCGGCAACACCAGCGGGCGGCCGGAATGGCCTTGGGTCACGCGCGTGACCATCGCCACCAGCACGCTGCCGAAGAATCCGATGAACAGCGCATGCGCAGGCGCGCGTCCCAGCCAATACACGCCGGTCGCCAAGTACATCAGGCTTTGCGTGAGGTACAGCGCGAACGCGAGCGGCAGCCATGTCAGACCCACGAACAGCGCACCCAGGATCGCGGGATGACGACCGCGCGGCCACCAGCGCCAGCACAGGGTCGCGGTCAACGCCAGCAGCGGCAGATCCGCAAGCCACAGCCAGCGATATGCGTGCGCCAATTCCAACGCGAGGTGCAGCAGCGTGAGTGACCAGAATGCGGCCAGCAGCCACAGCGGACGCCACGGCTGATAACCGGCCATGACATTGCCGGCGAAGAAAGGAAACATGCGGTGCGCGACGGTCACATAGACCGGCAGCAGCA
Source organism: Lysobacter sp. (assembly GCA_043765595.1). Lineage (GTDB taxonomy): Bacteria > Pseudomonadota > Gammaproteobacteria > Xanthomonadales > Xanthomonadaceae > Lysobacter_I. Next base: position 4,984 of record JAYUIZ010000807.1, read on the forward strand.
GACCGAAACTGCCGATCTTGATGCTGGCGAACATCCACAGCGGCGAGGCGCCCGATACCGATGCGATGCACGCCAACAGTCCGGCAAGACCCAGCAGCAAGGCTGCGAAACACGAACGTGCATGCCACGTGACGCCTTTTTCCCGCCACAGCACCGGCGCCAGCGCGGAGATTCCGGCAAGCCAACCGATCAGGGTCAGCAGCAGGCCGATGCCTACGCCATGCGACCAGCCCAGTGCACCGAGCAGCGTCGCGATCTGGCCGCCGAACAGACCAATGCCCACCGGCAGATAACGCCAGCGCGCGATGTCGGGCTGTCCAGTCCACTTCGGAAATACCGTCAACATAAATCCGAAGAAAAAACTCGGCAACATCTGATACTGCATCACGAACGCATGCAGCCATCCCGCGTAGGGCGTGGGTTGCGGCATCGACAGCAGCGCAGGCCAGCGCGCGGCGATCAGCCATGCAGCCCACCACGCCATCGCCAGCAACAGGCTGCTGGCGCCGATGAAGAACATCAGGCGATGCGGTGCCACCGTCAGCAGACTGACCGATGGCGAGGAAGACGATGTCGTTTCGATATTCATGCGGATCGCCCTGACGGCATTGGATGCTGATGCATTATCCGCCGCCGCCGCCGCGACGGATCGCTCAATGCCTCATGCATCGCTGCGGTCGGTCTGCGCGGCAATCAGCGGATCGCGTTTTGGCGCGATCCAGAGTCGCAATACGAACCACGCCAGCGCAACCGCGCCTGTGCTGAACAGGATGTCGCCTGGCATGCGCATCCAGATCAGCAGTTCGACGATGGACTTCTGCATGAACTCGGCCGAACGCGAGTACCAGTAGCCGTGCTCGACCGCCGCCAGAAATTGCATTGTGCCCAGCGGCAGCAGCGTCAGTACGCCCATCAGCGCCAGACCGATGTTCAGCGTCCAGAACGAGAGCTTCAGGGCCTTGCTGTCCCACACCATCTGCCCACGCAGCCCGCGCAGGCAGAACAACATCAGTGCAACGCCCAGCATGCCGTAGACGCCGAACAGCGCGGTATGCGCATGCAGCGCGGTCAGGTTCAGGCCCTGCATGTAGTAGAGCGAGAGCGGCGGGTTGATCAGGAAACCGAACAGGCCCGCACCGACCAGATTCCAGAACGACACCGCGATGAAGAACATCACCGGCCAGCGGTAGCGCGCCATCCACGGTGTGGCCTTGCCCAGTTTCCAGGTGTGGTACGCCTCGAAGCCCAGATAGGCCAGCGGCACCACTTCCAGCGCGCTGAAGCTCGCACCCAATGCGACCACCGAAATGGGCGTGCCCACGAAGTACAGATGATGCATCGTGCCCAGCACGCCGCCGGCCATGAAGATGATGGTGGCGAACAGCACCGCGATGTTGGCGGTCGCGGTCTTCACCAGCCCCAGACGCGTGAAAATGAGCGCCATCACTGCGGTCGCGAACATTTCAAAGAAGCCTTCCACCCACAGATGGACCAGCCACCAGCGCCAGTATTCGACTTCCGAAATATGCGTGTGCTCGCCCCACATCAGCGCCGCGGCATAAAACAGTCCGATCGCGACGGTGGACAGAAACAGCAGCGCGACGATCGATTTGGAATCCGAAGCGGGGCCCTTGAAGATCGGCCACAGCGAGCGGCCCGCCAGCGTTACCCACAGCAGCAGGCCGATGAACAGATACCACTGCCAGAAGCGGCCCATGTCCGCATATTCCCAGCCTTGATGACCGAACCAGAAGTTGTGTTCAAGCGGCATGATCTGCATGACGGCGAACCACTGGCCGGCAAACCCGCCCACCACGATCAACAGCAGCGACACGAACAGGAAGTTCACCCCGAAGCGCTGGTATTTCGGCTCGTGGCCCGATAGTGCGGGGCCGATGTACAGACCGGTGGCCAGCCACGCGGTGGCGATCCACAGCACCGCCAGCTGCGTATGCCAGGTGCGGGCCAGCGAGTAGGGCAGGTAGTCGGATAATCTGAAACCGTAGGCGTCCTGTCCTTCGACCTGATAATGCGCGGTGATCGCGCCCAGCAGGATCTGCACGAGCAACAATGCAAGCACCAGCCAGAAATACTTGGCGGTGGCGCGCATCGACGGTGTGATGCGCAGCAGCGCGAATGGATCGCTGGCCGGCAAGGTATGGCCTTCATCGCCGCGTCCGTGGGTAACTGCGTAGTGCCAGCCCAGCAGCGCGATGCCCAGGATCAGGAACAGCACGCTGAAAGCCGACCAGACCCACAGCGCCGGCGGCGGCGTATTGCCTACCAGCGGTTCGCTGGGCCAGTTGTTGGTGGAGGTCACTTTCTTGCTGACTACGCCAGCCTGATCCGGGACCAGCGTGCCCGCACCGATGTCGGCGCGTTCTGTGGTGGCGGCCCACGCGGTCCACCAGAAGAATGCGGTCAGGGAGCGGCGATGCTGCAGCGTCGCGACCGTGCTTTCTTTCATCGCATACGCTTCGCGAAGTTCTGCGGTGGCGGGATCGTTGCCGAACAGGCTGATGTAGTGCGCGGCGACGTTGGAAAGCGCTGCGGCGCGGTCGTCGGTGAGGGTGATGGTTCCGGTCGCGGCGTCGTAGGTGTTGGCGCGCATCATGCCCTGCAGACGGACGCGCAGGGCGGCCTGCTGTTCTGCAGGCAATTGTGCGTAGGTGGCGCTGCCATCGTCGCGGCGCGCCCAGATATCCAGGACTTCGACGGCTTCGCGATGCAGCCAGTCGGCGCTCCAGTCGGGCGCGACATAGGCGCCGTGGCCCCAGATCGATCCCAACTGCATTCCGCCCATCGATTGCCAGACCTGCCGGCCTTGTTCGATATCCGCCCGGGTGTAGATGATCGTTCCATCCTGAGTCGTCACTTTTTCGGGCATGGGTGGCGCGGCACGGAAGATCTCGCCGCCTGCCCACAGCAATACCGAAAAAGAACAGATCAGCAGGACGGCCAGCGCCGTCCAGAGCTTTCGGGTGTTGCTCATGTCGGTCTCCATTGCGAATGCCGCATGGTGATCCGTGCGGCCCAGATGTCGCCATGACCTGGGTCAAGTGCGCTGCTGCCTGAGGCACAGCGTGGCCCCGCGCCCGCTAACGGAGCGTGCCGGGCCTTCGTGCTCTCGCGTACAAGCTAAGCGGGGGTTTCGGGAATTCGATGCCCGCTTGATCCAGGTCAGGGCCGATGTCGCATGCGTCGCGGAGTATGGCGACCAATCAAACGGCTAGGAATTCTCCAATGCAATCCACGATCAGGATCAGCGGCCTGCCGCCCGATGTCGGCGCCATCGAAGAAGCGCTCAGAGCGGTTGATCCCTCTGCGCTGGTCGACGTCGATCCCACGGGTCAAACCCTGCGGATCGCCGCTTCGATCGACGCAGTGCAACTGCTTGGCGTGATGAAGGAGGCTGGATATCCCGTGAAGGAAGACCAGCTGCAGCGCGTGCCGTCGGAATGTTGCGGCGGCTGCGGCGGATGATCAGCGCGTCATGCGATCAGAGCGTCGTATCGATGCGCAATACGGATACACAACAGGCCGCGGCGTGATCGCACCTACTGCCGCAGCATGGAAGCGGCCATGTCTTCGAGCCGCTTGCGACCAAGCAGTTCCAGTTCGCGTCGGTCCACGTGGATCAAACCATCTTGCTGGAAGCGTTTCAGCACCCGGCTGACAGTTTCGGGCGCGAGCCGCAGATAATTCGCGATATCGGTGCGTGCCATCGTCAGCTGGAATCGATCCGGCGAAAAACCGCGTGCGGCCAGCCGTCGCGACAGCCCGATCAGGAACGCCGCCATGCGCTGGTCGGCGGAATAATCGCCCGCCAGCAGTGAAGCACGGCCGATGTCGCGACTCATCAGCCGGAAAAGATGCTGCTGCAGCCCGGGCAGGCGGGCGGCCAGCACCGAGATTCGGGGGAACGAGAACCGGCACAGCATCACCGTATCCAGCGCCACCGCATTGCACGGGTAGCGGTCGCCATCGATCGCATCCAGCCCGATCACCTCGCCCGGCAGGTGGAAACCCAATACCTGCTCGTGACCATCGCGATCAGCAACGTAGGTTTTGACCGTGCCGGCGCGAACCGCAGCGATCGCCTCGAAGGCGTCCCCTTCGCGGAAAACATGTTCGCCCGCATGCAGTGGCCCCACATGTTCGACCAGGACGTGCAGGTCCATCAACGCGCTTTTGTCCATGCCCTCGGACAGACACGCTTGCGAGAACGCGCAAGTGCTGCAGAAACGCAGCGTGTCGCCGTCGTCGGCGAGGATGCTGCTGTTGAGTCTGGGAAAGGTTGTGCCGCTCACCCGAGCGAATCCTGCGCAGTCAGATCGCGCGGGAAAAGCCTATGCCCGGCATCAGGGCAGAAGGCATCGGATTTTGCAGGTAATGGTCGAAGCACATGGCGATATTACGCAACATCAGCCGGCCCTGCCTCGTCGCCACGATGCGCCCGGATTCCAAGCGCACCAGGCCGTCTTCCTCGAGTACGCGCAACCGCGCGAGATCATCGGCGAAATAAGCGCCGAACTCGATGGCATGGCGACGCTCCAGGCTGCCGGTCGATATTTCGCCTTGGCACATCAGCTGCTGGATCAGATCGGCGCGCAGGATGTCGTCGTCGGACAGACGCATGCCGCGGAATACTGGCAGCCGGCCTTCGTCGAGTGCGGTCTGCCAGCCGGCAAGGTCGCGTGGATTCTGGCTGAAGCTGTCGCCGATATGGCTGATCGCGCTGACGCCCATGCCGATCAGATCGGTATCGGCATGGGTGGTATAGCCCATGAAGTTGCGATGCAGACTGCCGTGTCGCTGCGCCATTGCCAGTTCGTCGTCGGGCAGGGCGAAATGGTCCATGCCGATATGGACATATCCGGCGCCCGTCAGCTTGTCGATCGCCAGACACAGCAGGCGCAACTTCAGTTCTGGCGTCGGCAGGTCTTCCGCATTCAGCTGTCGCTGCGCCTTGAACATGCCGGGAAGATGCGCATAACCGTAGACCGCCAGGCGATCGGGACGGGCATCGATCACCGTGTCCAGCGTTCGCGCAAACCCCTCCATGCTCTGCTTGGGCAGGCCGTAGATGAGGTCGACGTTGACCGAGCGCAGACCGTGCGTGCGACAGGCTTCGATGATGGCCAGCGTTTCGCCCACGGTCTGGATGCGGTTCACCGCCTGCTGCACGGCGGGGTCGAAATCCTGGACGCCCAGGCTGGCGCGATTCAATCCCGCGGCGGCAAGCGCGCGGATATCGTCAGGCTTCAGGAAACGGGGGTCCAGTTCAATCGAGAGATCCGCACTGTCGGCGGTGCTGAAGCGGAAGTGCCCGCGGAGGACGTCCACGGCCTCGGCGAGCTGCGCAGGCGACAGGAAGTTGGGCGTGCCGCCGCCAAAATGCAGCTGTACGACCTCTCTGTCGCGGTCGAACAATGTCGACGTCAGCTCGATTTCGCGATACAGACGCGCCAGGTAGATCTCGCCTTGTGCAGTGTCGCGGGTGATGATCCGGTTGCATCCGCAGTAGAAGCACGGGCTCATGCAGAAAGGCACATGGATGTAGAGCGAAAGCCGCCGTGGGATTGGGTCTTCGTTGCTGCGATGGATGGCTTCGCGCAGCGCTGCAGCGCTGAAGTCTTCGCTGAATTGCGGCGAGGTCGGATATGACGTGTATCGCGGCCCAGGGCGGTCGTAACGCCGCAGCAGCTCTGCATCAAGGTCGGGAATGGCGCTCATGCGAACACCGTAAGCCTACTTGCATGGGCCCGCCTTGATGCGGGTCAACTGCCCGGGAGATGTCGCTGGATCGATACGGTTGCGGGCGAACGGGCGGCCACGGGTCGCCTGGTCGCGCCGCGCCACCGGCCCGGGCGCTGCCTATACTTCCCTGCACCCCCGGAACAGTCCGGACGTGCGAGGCTGCGGTTCGGCGATCGATGCGCAAGATCATCCACATCGATATGGACGCGTTCTACGCGTCGGTGGAGCAGCGCGACGATCCGTCGCTGCGCGGCAAGCCGGTGGTGGTGGCGTGGCGCGGCGCGCGTTCGGTGGTGTGTGCGGCATCGTACGAGGCGCGCACGTTCGGGGTGAGATCGGCGATGCCGGCGGTTCGCGCAGAACGACTATGCCCGCAGGCGATCTTCGTGCCGCCGGATTTCGCGCGTTACAAAGCCGTGTCGCGGCAGGTGCGCGAGATCTTCGCGCGGCAGACCGACATGATCGAGCCGCTGTCGCTGGACGAGGCCTATCTGGATGTCACCGCGCCGAAAATCCTGCTGGACAGCGGCGATCCGCCCACCGCGACCGCGATCGCCGAAACCATCCGCGCGCAGATCCGTGAGGAAACCCAGCTCACCGCATCGGCGGGGATCGCCCCGAACAAATTCCTGGCCAAGATCGCATCCGACTGGCGCAAGCCCGACGGGCAATTCGTGATCCGTCCGCATCAGGTCTACGACTTCCTCACCCCGCTGCCGGTGGGCTGCATCCCCGGCGTCGGCAAAGTGGCGCAGCAGAAACTGGAAGCGCTGGGCGTGGCCACCGTCGGCGATCTGCGCGCGATCAACGTCGGCCGCTTGCAGCACGCGTTCGGCAGTTTCGGCCTGCGCCTGCACGAACGTGCGCAGGGCATCGACGAGCGTCCGGTCGAATCCGATCAGCCGGTGCAGTCCATCTCATCCGAAGATACTTTCGAGCGCGATATCTTGATCGATGAGCTGGAGCCGGCGATCCGTCGGCTGGCGGAGAAAACGTGGGAAGCCTCGCGCAAGGTCGAGCGTGTCGGTCGCACCGTAGTGCTGAAGCTGAAGACCGCGCAGTTCCGTATCCTCACCCGCAGCCATACGCCGGACGCGCCGCCGGCATCGCTGGAACAGTTCATGGAGATCGCGTTGATGCTGCGCGACCGCGTCGAGCTGCCGGCGCACACCCGCTACCGCTTGGTCGGCGTGGGCCTTGGTGGCTTCCGGGATCGCGAGGAATTGCCGCCGCAGCCGGAATTATTTACGCAGTGACGACAATCGAACGTTGTCATCCCGAGCGATGTCATCCCGAGCGATAGCGAGGGACCTGTTTTTCTTCTTGCGCAAAAAAATCAGCAACAGTCCGTAGGCTGGGCTGAGCGCAGCGAAGCCCAGCATCGCCGTTAGCAGGCCATCGCAGATATGCATTTCCCGCGGGTGCTGGGCATCGCTGCGCTCAGCCCAGCCTACCTGCTGCTGCGCCCATCTAC
>JAYUIZ010000808.1:0-1351 GCA_043765595.1 Lysobacter sp.
CGCACACGTCTTCTCATGCCGCATTCGACACATTACGGTTTGACGAAACTGGGTTTTTATGAGAATAAATCGTCGAGAGCAGCGCATTTGAGCTGAACCTCGCCGGACGGGACCTGAGGACAAGGGAAAGCAATGGACGATGCGAAACGGAATACGGCAATCAAGGGGCTGACGCTGAGTGCGGCCTACTGCGCGGCATATTTGCTGGCGTGGTACTACTCACTGGACCAATGGTTCCTCCCCGCCGGCATCCGCGTCGCCGCCCTGCTGTTTCTGCCCACCCGCTACTGGCCCTATGTTTTCGCCGGCGATGCCGGCGCATTGCTGGTCCTCCGCGGCCCGAAAGTCGAGCTATACGGCGAAGCATGGGCCTATCTCAGTCCATTTCTGCTGATGCCGCTGATCGCCTGTCTGGCGCTGGCCTTCAACCGCAGATTCAAGACGATCCAGGAACGGTGGCGGTGGCTGCCGCTGATCGGAATTTCGCTCGCGCTGTGGTCGGCGCTGTCGAACATGATCCTGAACGTTGCGCTCGCCGGGCCCGGTGCTTTCGATTCGTTCGCGGAGTATTTCAGGGTCGCGCTTGGGCAATACCTCGGAATACTGATCGTGGTGCCCCCGCTGTTCGTCTGGACAAGACGCAGCCGCGCCTGGCTGTCCACGGACAACCTGACCCGCGACGCGACCATTTCGGCCGGCATTCTCGGCGCCATGTGCTTCGCCATCGTGTTGAGGCACGACATGCAAGCCTCGCTGATGCAGAGTCTGCTTCTGCTGATGATGCTGCCCGCGGTCGGCATGACGTTTCTGCACGGCTGGCGCGGTGCGGCGCTCGGCATCGTCGCCGTCAATCTGGCGATCGGGATGACTTTGCCGCGGATCGGTGTGGCCGGCGCATACGACGCCACCGCATTCGTCGCGCAGCAAGCCCTGGCCGCTGCCGCAAGCGCCTTGTTGGTACTCGGCACGGTGATTTCCGAACACTACGAGAAGGCCCGCAGATCCGGCGTTGCCGAGCAGGAGGCCATCAAACTCGCGCAAAGCAGTTTTTTCTCGACGGAACAGGTTCTGCGCGAACAACTGCTGTATCTGGCGCAGATGCAACTGGGCGTCGACGATGAACGCAGGGACATGACCGAGTGGCTCAAGAGCCGCGGCCATTATGAGGCTGCAATGGATTTGAATACTCGGGGCGTGATGCACCGCCGCATGTTCGATGTCCAGTCGCAGGCGCTGTATCCGATGCGGATCGAGCAGGATGGACTTTACGCCGTCGTGCATTCCGAAACCTTCACCGATTTCTGGGCTGGCGATGCGGAAGTGATCTATGCGTTCAAGGGCCAGCCCCGAG
>JAYUIZ010000809.1:0-3815 GCA_043765595.1 Lysobacter sp.
CAGCGCCGCACGCAGTGCATCGGTGGGCGCGAACGCCTGTTCCAGCATCGTCGGCAGCTGCGATGGATCGTCGAAATCGAGCATGTGCGGCTTCGGCGCACGGTTGCGAAACGTCACCACCGGTTTGTGCTGGACCACGAATTCCGACACCACCGACGTGGTGTCCGCCACCAGCACGTCGGCGGCGCGCTGCGCGGCCATCAGCTGTTCGGTTTCGACGAACGTGGCGTTCGGCCCGGCAAGGCTGCGGTAGCGCTCGAACAAGTCCGGTGTGCATTTCGGATGCAGAGTCAGCAGCCAGTAACGCTCGCCGCGCGCGACGTCGGCGGCGATGGCGTCGAACAGATCCGGCGCGGCGCTGAGGCGTTCGGTAAAGGTGGACGCGAACAACACCGTCGGCCGCTGGCCCGCAGGCGCGCGCAGCGCGGCGGAAGCGCCGCCATCGTCGCGGAACAGCGGATCGAGCTTCGGCCAGCCGGTCTCGACCACCGCAAAGTGCGGATCCTCCGCAGCCAGCGCGCGGAACGGCGCGGTGGTCGCCGGGCCTTGGGTGCAGTACAGATCGAACAGCCCGCGCACCCGGAAATGTCCGCGGGCGGCATCGCGCTTCTCCACGTTGAAGCCGTGAAACACCTGTACTTTCGGGCCGCTGAGGAAGGTCGGCACCCAGTTGGCGGCCGAGAATACCGCCCGCGGCCGCAGCGCCACCGCTTCATGCAGACCCACGCTGCGCACCGGTGCCGGCAGCCGCGCGCCCGCGGCGCCGTCGACCAGCCAGGCCGAAACCCCGTGTCCCGATGCTTGCAGCGCGTCCGCCAACGGTTGCAGGATGGGCAGCGCATAACGCTCGGTCGCGAACAACAGGTATTCCGCCATCAATACGTCTCCATCCACGGCACCGCCGGTTCAGACCGGGATTCCAGCCTGCATCTCGGCCTGCATTATCACGTTCAATGAGGCCGACCGCATCGGCGACTGCCTCGCCTCGCTGGCGTTCTGCAAGGAGATCGTGGTGGTGGACTCCGGTTCGACCGATGACACCCGCGCCATTGCCGAGGCGGCCGGCGCGCGCGTGCTGGTGCGGCCGTTCGACGGCTTCCGCAGCCAGAAACAGTTCGCGGTCGATCAGGCGAGCCATGACTGGGTGCTGTGCCTCGACGCCGACGAACGCGTGAGTCCGGAACTGAAGGCCTCGATCCTCGCCGCCCGCGACGCGGGCTTCACCGATGTTGCCGGCTACCGGTTCGCACGGCTGAGCGAGTATTTCGGCAAGTTCCTGCGCCGCGGCAACGCCTATCCGGATCGTGTGCTGCGCTTGTTCGACCGCCGACGCGGCGGCTGGCGCGGCGACCGCGAAATTCACGAAGCCGCCAGCGTCGACGGCGCGGTGCGCACGCTGTCGGGCGATCTGATCCACTTTCCCTACCGCTCGCTGATGCAGCAATTGCAAAAGACCGAGCGCTACGCGCGGATGATGGCTGAATACGAATTCTCGCGCGGCAAGCGCGCGTCGCTAGGCAAGCTGATCGTCTCGCCGGCGTGGCGATTCTGGCGTGGTTACGTGCTGCGGCTGGGCTTCCTCGACGGCTGGCACGGGCTGGTCTATGCCTACGTCCGTGCCAATTACGTGCGTCAAAAGACAATCATGCTGTGGCTGCTGGAACGTGGGCAGCGGGTGGAGTGAGTCCTCGGATATAGCGGCGTGCGAAACGCTTTGTCAGCCCCCTTTGAAAAAGGGGGCGGGCGGCGGCGAAGCAGCCGACGGGGGATTTGGCCGACAGCATTGTGAAAACGGTGCGCTCTTTCGACGCTTCAGGCAAAAGCAAATCCCCCGCCGATCGCTGCGCGATCGTCGACCCTCTTCGTCGAAGGGGGCAACAGCTACGGCTAAAGCCGACAGCGATGGGAGCGGCTTAACGGCAACGCGAGCGCACTGTTTGGAAAACAGGATTCGGCCATAGCAATGCCATGATGCATGCCCTAATGGTTGCCTTCACAGCCCGATATGCCCGCCCTCTTCGACACACTCCGATTCGACAACACCTTCCTCGCCGAACTGCCCGGCGACCCCGAAACCGGTGCGCGCCGGCGCGAAGTGCGCGGTGCGCTGTGGTCGCGCATGGCGCCCACGCCGGTGGCCGCGCCGCGCACGCTGGCGGTTTCGCACGGGATTGCCGATACCCTGGGCTTGAGCGAAGCGGAGATCGCGTCCGAAACCTTCGCTCAGGTCTTCAGCGGCAACCTGCAGCTGCCGGGCATGGACCCGTTCGCGACCAACTACGGCGGCCATCAGTTCGGCCACTGGGCCGGGCAGCTCGGCGACGGCCGCGCGATCAGCCTTGGCGAAACCGTCAACGCGGCCGGCGAGCGCTGGGAACTGCAGCTGAAAGGCGCCGGGCCGACCCCGTATTCGCGCAGTGCAGACGGCCGCGCCGTGCTGCGTTCGTCGATCCGTGAATTCCTGTGCAGCGAGGCCATGCATCACCTCGGCGTGCCGACCACACGCGCACTGTCGCTGGTCGCGACCGGCGAGGACGTGGTTCGCGACATGTTCTACGACGGCCATCCGAAGCCCGAACCCGGCGCCGTGGTCTGCCGGGTCGCGCCGTCGTTCCTGCGCTTCGGCCACTTCGAGCTGCCGTCGTCGCGTGGGGATACCGACCTGCTGCGGCAACTGGCGGATTTCGCGATCCGTCGCGATTTCCCGCATCTCACCAGCAGCGGCGAGGCGCTGTACGCCGACTGGTTCACCGAGGTCTGCACGCGTACCGCGCGACTGATGGCGGAGTGGATGCGGGTCGGTTTCGTCCACGGGGTAATGAACACCGACAACCTGTCGATCCTCGGGCTGACCATCGATTACGGCCCCTACGGCTGGATCGACGCCTACGACCCGGAGTGGACGCCCAACACCACCGACGCCGGCGGCCGGCGTTACCGATTTGGCTGGCAGCCGGCGGTGGCGCGCTGGAACCTGGTGCGCCTCGCGCAGGCGATCTCGCCGCTGTTGGCAGGCGGCGAGGCGCTGCAGGCCGGCATCGATGCCTTCGGTAGCGAATACACGACTGCCGACCGCGACAACACCGCGCGCAAGCTGGGTCTGGCCGAATGCCGCGACGACGATGTCGTGCTGATCCGCGATCTGCATGCGCTGATGCACGAAGCCGAGGTCGACATGACCCTGTGGTTCCGGGCGCTGATGGATGTGGATGCGGAGGCACCGACGTTGCGGCCGCTGGAAGACAGTTTCTACGACCCGGCGAAGCGCGAAGCGCACGGCGCGCAGTTCAACGACTGGCTGCAGCGGTATGCGGCGCGCCTGCGGGACGACAGCTTGCCGGCGACGGTCCGCCGCGAGCGCATGCGTCTGGCGAACCCGAAATACGTATTGCGCAACTATCTGGCGCAGCAGATCATCGACCGCGCCGAGGCCGGCGACACCGCCGGCATCGCCGACCTGCTGGAGGTGATGCGCCGGCCGTACGAGGACCAGCCCGGTAACGAGGCTTACGCCGCAAAACGCCCTGACTGGGCGCGCGACCGCGCCGGCTGTTCGATGCTGTCCTGCAGCTCGTAAGCAGCCAAACCCGAAATCAAACCATCATCCCCGCCTTGGCGGGGATGATGGTTTGGAGCGCAGATCGTGTGGATCCGCGCTTACTTGCCCTTCTTATCCTTCTTATCCGCGCGCTTCTCTTTCAGCGTCTTCTCGGGTTTCTTCTTGTCCTGCTTCTTCTGATCCAGGCCTTTGGACATGGTGCGCTCCGCGGTTTCGGGTAATCGGGCGCCAAGCGTACTGCGGGCGGGTGCGGCCA
>JAYUIZ010000810.1:0-3813 GCA_043765595.1 Lysobacter sp.
GAGTATCGGCCTCGCGTTCCTTGTCGCGCGATTGTTTGGACAGGCCGGCCATGCCGCCGAGCAGTGCGAAGTTGCCGGCGATCGGCACGCCCACGCCCAGCGTGACCAGCCCGAAGGTGCTGAGGAACGCGGTGGTGCGTTTCGCCGACTGCCAGCCTTCCAGCGAATGCCGCGCCTTGTAGTGCGCGAATTCATGCCCCAGCACCACCGCCAGTTCGGATTCGTCGCGCATCCGCAGCAGCGCGCCGCTGAAGACGAAGGTCACCCCGTTCGGCGCCATCGAGGCGTTGAACACCGGAATGTCGACGATGTAGATGCGCAGGTCCTTGCAGTAATCGCCGACGACCTTGCATGTCACGCGTTCGACATAGCGCTGCAGTTCGGGATCGCGGACGATCAGCGGCGAATTGCGGATCTCCTTTTCGGCCTGATCCATGCCGTACCAGAGTTCGGACTCGGTGGAGCCGGGCAGCGGGCGCTCGCCGGGCTGCAGATGCGGAAAAGGATTGGCCGCATGGGCCGACCCGAGCGATGCGGTCAGTGCGACGGTCAGTGCCGCGACGGCGAAGCTGTGACGGAAGCCGTGCATGGGCTACTCCAGCGGAAGTTTCTGCAGCATCCGCTGCACGGTCTTGTTCGCGCCGTCCCGGTCGCGCAGATCGCCGGACTGGTTGGCCAGCAGGTTGTACCAGACCACCTGCCCGGTGCGCAGATCGACCAGCGTGGCCACGCCCACCTGCACGCCGCCGCCGATGTCGAGCGGGCCGCCCAGTGCCGCACCAACAAGAATGCCGAATACCCGCATCGCGGTGCGTCCGCCGCTGGCATAACTGTCGCGAACGTAGGTGAAGAGTGCGTAATCGGCGCCGGTCTGCTCGCGCAGGGAGGCCACGCCCGGGCCGAGGCTCCAGTCCATCCGCGGCCGGCCCTTGGCGTCCTTCTTGGTCGCCAGCACGGTGCCGGAGATCGAATACTGGGTGATGCTCATCGCCACGGCCTGGTTCAGGCGCAGCAACTGACCGAGCTGCGAGGTAGGGTCCAGATTGTCGGGGATGTCGTAGTCGGCTTTCAGCTCGACGTTCCTGCCGTCAAGCTGGGTATGGACTTCGGCCGGGTAGAGGGTGCGCGCGGTGTCCGACCAGGCCTTGCGCGGCTCCTGCATGCCGCCGGCAGTGACCACATACAGCTCGATGTCCGGTTCGATCACCACAATGCTGCCGTCGACCTTCACCAGACTGCCGGTGGCATCGGTCGCCACGCGGGCGCGGTTGGCCGCGGTTGCCGTCGTGGACGCCAGTGCGTACGCAAGCAACGTCATCAAGGTAAAGAAACGAATCTTCACGGGCGATTCCCCTTCCGGCCGTCTGTCCGGTCTGAGTCCAGTTATGAGCCGATGCTTCCGCACGTCTATCGTGCTGCCGACCGGCCGGGGCCGAGCGGTGCTGCGATCCGGAAGCTGCGCAGCTACAATAGTCCATACCTTCTGCAGGTCCAACCCCACATGCTCTCTCTCGCCCGGCGCGTCGGTCGCGCCAAGCCCAGCGCGATTATGGTAGTGGCCGAAAAGGCCAAGCGCCTCAAGGCTGAAGGCCGCGATATCGTCAGTTTTTCCATCGGCGTTCCCAATTTTCTGCCCGGTCCGCACGTGTATGAAGCCGTCCGCGAGGCGCTGTTGAAGGACTCGGGGCAGTACGGCAGCAACCGCGGTTCCGATGCGCTGCTGGACGCGTTCCTCAAGCACATGCAGGACATCGGCCTGAGCGGCTACACCCGCGCCAACATCGCCACCGGCATCGGCGCCAAGCACGTGATCTACAACCTGGCCGAAGTGCTGCTGGACGAAGGCGACACCATCGCGTTCCCCACGCCGTACTGGACCAGCTATCTCGACATCGCCGAGATCGTCGACGCAAAGATCGATCTGCTGCCCTGCGGCGCGGATCAGGACTACAAGCTCACGCCCGCGCAGCTCGACGCGGCGCTGGCGAAAAAGCCGAAAGTGTTCCTGTTCAACAATCCGTCCAACCCGACCGGTATGGTCTACACAAAGGACGAAGTCGCGGCGCTGGCCGATGTCATCGCCAAGTATCCCGACACCTGGATCATCACCGACGATATCTACAACCGCATGGTGTTCGACGACGTCGGCTATCACAACTTCGTCACCTTCCGTCCCGAGCTGCGCGACCGCGTGATCTTCATCGATTCGCTGTCGAAGACCTACGGCATGCCCGGCTGGCGCGTCGGCTTCATGGCCGGCCCGGAATCGGTGGCCAATGCGGTGGTGACGATGAATTCGAACCACATCACCAATATCCCCGAGATGACCACGGCCGCCGCCATCGCCGCGCTCAGCGGTCCGCAGGATGTGCCCACGCAGAAGAACGCCGAGTTCCAGGCCAAGCGCGACCAGGTGATGGCGGCGATCACTGCCATTCCCGGCATCGTCTGCCCGAAACCGCAGGGCGCGTTTTACGTGTTTCCCGATGTCAGCGCTTACTTCGGCAAGACCCACGGCCCAACCGGGCTGAAGATCGACAACGATGTTGCGCTGTGCAATGCGCTGCTCGACGCCAAGGGCGTGGCCTGCGTGCCGGGTTCAGCGTTCGGCGAACCGCGCGCGCTGCGCATCAGCTACACCTGCCCGACGCCGCAGCTGGCGCCGGGTTTGCAGCGGATCCAGGAATTTTTCGCCGAGCTGAAATAAAGGAAGCGTCGTAGGGTGGGCCCCTGGCCCACCATCGCGATGCATCAAATCGCGCCGCACGTTTTGGTGGAACAGTTTTTCATCTTTACCGCCATAACGGAAAATTCAAATGGTGGGCCAGGGGCCCACCCTACTTTCTCTTCGATATACGGAGTCGATACATGAAAGCCCCCATGAGAGTCGCAGTGACCGGCGCAGCCGGTCAGATCGGTTACGCCCTGCTGTTTCGTATCGCCTCGGGCGAAATGCTCGGCAAGGATCAGCCGGTGATCCTGCAGATGCTGGAACTGCCGATGGAAAAAGCCCAGGCCGCGCTGAAGGGCGTGATGATGGAGCTGGAAGACTGCGCGTTTCCGCTGCTGGCCGGCATGATCGGTACCGACGACCCGAACGTCGCGTTCAAGGATGTTGACGTGGCCGTGCTGGTCGGCGCGATGCCGCGCGGTCCCGGCATGGAGCGCAAGGATCTGCTGCTGAAGAACGCCGAGATCTTCACTGTTCAGGGCAAGGCTTTGAACGCGGTCGCCAGCCGTAACGTCAAGGTGCTGGTGGTCGGCAACCCGGCCAACACCAACGCATACATCGCGATGAAGTCGGCTCCGGATCTGCCGGCGAAGAATTTCACCGCGATGCTGCGTCTCGATCACAACCGCGCGCTGTCGCAGCTGGCAAGCAAAGCCGGCGTTGCGGTCGGCGATATCCACAAGATGGTGGTGTGGGGCAACCATTCGCCGACCATGTATCCGGACTACCGCTTTGCTACCGTCGATGGCGCATCGCTGAAAGACAGGATCAACGACGTTGACTGGAACGCCAATGCGTTCATTCCGCAGGTCGGCAAGCGCGGCGCGGCGATCATCGAAGCCCGCGGCCTGTCGTCGGCCGCATCGGCTGCCAACGCCGCCATCGACCACATCCGCGACTGGGTGCTGGGCACCGATGGCAAATGGGTCACGATGGGTATCCCGTCCGACGGCAGCTACGGTATCCCTGCAGGCGTGATGTACGGCGTGCCGGTGACGTGCGCCAACGGCGAATACACCCGCATCGAAGGCCTCCCGGTCGACGACTTCAGCCGCGCCGCGATGGACAAGACGCTTGCTGAG
>JAYUIZ010000811.1:0-1342 GCA_043765595.1 Lysobacter sp.
CCCGGGCGATATCGGCATCGCGACGACTGAAATCGCGGTCGCCGTACAGATCGGTCAGGAAGAATTCTGCAGCCGGTTTGCGCTTCGGGTCGTCCATGAAACCCTCGAAGCTGTTGGCGAGGCGCTCGGCCTGCCAACGCCGCAACTCGTGTAGCCAGCGGAGGTTGTTGCGCGGCTCGCGCACGGGGTCGTGGACCGCTTCATGCCAGGCCAACCTGCGCGCCAGCAGCACGCTCAATGTTCGTTTGTCGAGCCGTCGCCGGCCGTGCGCTAGGTCTGGAGTGGCGATCTTCATTGGCGACGATCATCGTTCGCGCATCGCTCCGCGGCAAGCGCCGTGCATGCCGCACGCCGCCCACAATCGCTTTTCTTCTTGCTGATCAAGCGCTTGAATCGATCCATGCAGGCCATTGGGCAAACCGACCAAAGTGCAGGCGCCGCGCCATCGGCTTTCCGCTACACTCGGACCATTCCCCAGCGTATTGTCATGCATGCTCTCACTCCACGCCGCCCGACGTCCGGTCCAGGCCAAATCCGGCAAGCGCAAATCCCCTGCCAAGACACTCGCCCCGACCACCGCACGGGTGGGCCTCGCCATTGCCGGTGGCGGCCCGATCGGCGCTATGTACGAACTGGGTGCACTGCGCGCGCTTGACGATGCGCTGGAAGGCATCGACCTGACCCGCATGGACTGCTATGTCGGCGTCAGCAGCGGCGCATTCCTCGCCGCCGGACTGGTCAATCGCATGTCGACCGCCGAGATGTGCCGGATCTTCATCACCGGCGAAAGCGACGATGTGCGTTTCCGGCCAGAAACCTTCCTGCGGCCGGCCATCCTGGAATACGCGCGCCGCGCATCGGCGCTGCCGCGGCTGACAATGGAATGGTGGAGCAGCCTGCTCAACCCGCGCGATTCGCGCCTGTCGGACCTGATGCAGCGTTTCGGTGGGCTGGTCCCGGCCGGGCTCTTCGACAACTCCGAAATCGAGCGCTTCCTGCGCGAAATCTTCTCGCGTCGCGGCCGCAGCAACGATTTCCGACAGCTCGACCGCGAGCTGTACGTGGTCGCGGTGGATCTGGACAGCGGCGAAGCCGTGCGTTTCGGCGCAGGCGAGTGGAAAGACATCCCGATCTCCCGGGCGGTGCAGGCCAGTGCCGCGCTGCCGGGCCTGTATCCGCCGGTGGAAGTGCGCGGCCGCCACTACGTCGACGGCGCGCTGCGCCGAACCATGCACGCTTCGGTGCTGCTGGAGCGCGGCATCGACCTGCTGATCGGCATCAATCCGCTGGTGCCGTTCGATTCGACCCGCGTCGACAGCGACGCCGGGCGGCGCGGCGATGT
>JAYUIZ010000812.1:0-3802 GCA_043765595.1 Lysobacter sp.
GTCGCGACTGACGGGGGCGGAGACGGTCGAAGACTGCGGTGGTTCGTCGCGACTTGCGTCGCTCCCACAGATCTTCCACATATCTCCCACACAGATCGCAAGGAGACTTCACTCGGCGCTGGCGCGCTGTAATGCCGCACATGCGCACACGGCATTTGATCGATGCATCTTTGGCTTCATTGGCGACACGATTTGGGCTTCGGGTCGCCCGGTCGGAACATCGCTCGATCTGACCAGGCCGACGCAGGCGGTGTTGTCCAGAATGTGAAGCGCGGTGTGCGAGCGTCAGGATTTTTCTGTGGGAGCGACGCAAGTCGCGACTGACGGAGGCGGAGACGGTCGAAGACTGCGGTGGTTCGTCGCGACTTGCGTCGCTCCCGCAGATCTGCCGCAGATCTCCCACAGAGATTCCACCGATACTTCACTCAGCGCTGGCGCGCTGCAGTGCAGCGCATGCGGCTCAGCTCACCCAGCCCGCTACAACAAACAGTGCCAGGATCGCCAGCCATAGCAGCAGGATGCGCCACACCAGGCTCATCGCATCGCGCAGTTCCGGCAGTTCACCCAGTTGCGCCCAGGCATTGCCCGGGGTCGCGCCTTCTTCGATGAGTTCCTGCGTTTCTTCGGCCATTTCGCAGCGCACGCTGGCGCGTGCGGCGGCACTCAGATGGGCGTGGTCGAGCTGCAACTCCGCGCCGCCGGCATCGCGCCAGACGCCGAGCACGCTGTCGAAATTGCCGACTAGCGCCAGCGACAGGGTCATCGCCTGCGCGACCGGCCAGTTCAGCAGCGCGAAGAAGCGACGCGCGCCCTCGCGGGTGGAGGCGGGCAGCGCGTCGGCATATTCGCCTTCGGCCAGAAGCGCGGCAAGGCGGTACATCACGGCGCCGATCGCGCCAAATAGCAGGAACCAGAACAGCACCCCGAACCAGCGCCGCAGCGCGTTGGCGAACACCGCCTCAACCATCACCGCGGCTTCGCCGAGACCGCTGTCGGCTTTGGGGCCCAAGCGCGCCGCCGCCTCGCGGCGCGCGGCGGGATTCTCGGCGTCGACCACCGCCGACACGTCGACATCGAGATCGCGCGGGCCCCATGCGTAGAACAGCATCGCCACCGCGAACAACAAGCCGAACACACCGGCCAGCGGCGTATGCAGCGCGAACTGGATCAGACCGACCAACAGCAGCGGCGGCAGCAATGCGAAGAGGAAGCCGGAATATCCGCGCCACACGGACCGGCCGTCGCCAAAGCGCGCATCCAGCCAGCGCAGCCACAGACCGAAACCGCTGTGCCGGCGCACGGACGCGGCAAAGCCCGGCGCCAGATGACCCAGCACCAGCGCGAAGATCACGGCGATCAGGGTCGTGGACATGGCCGAAATCTAAGTCAGCCGGCCGACATTGATGCCCGCATACCAGCATTCAATCAGCCAGCGCGAGATCGAGATCGACGGCGACAACAGCAGGCCAGCTTCGGTGTTTTCGCCGCGCAGCGCGGCGCCGATTTCGTCGCGATCGAACCAGCGCGCGTCTTCCAGTTCCTCGCTGGCCTGCGGCGGGTCCGGATGGGCCTGGGCGATGAAGCCGAGCATCAGCGACGATGGGAACGGCCACGGCTGCGAGGCGAGATAGCGGCTGCTGCGCACACGCACGCCGGACTCCTCCATCACTTCGCGCACGACGGTCTGTTCGAGGGTTTCTCCGGGTTCGACGAACCCGGCGAGGGTGGAATAACGGCGCGCCGGCCAGTTGGCCTGGCGGCCCAGCAGCAGGCGTTCGCCATCGGTGATCGCGACGATCACCGCCGGATCGGTGCGCGGATAGTGGTCAAGCCCGCACTGCGCGCAGTGGCCCTGCCAGCCGCCACGCTGAAACGCGATCGCGCCGCCGCAAGCACCGCAGAAGCGATGACGCTGCTGCCAGTGCAGGACCGTGCGCGCCTGCGCGAACACCGTAGCCTCGAATGGCGTCCATTGCGCGGCAGCGGCGCGAAGATCGAGCCGCCGCGATGGCAGCGATGCGCGCTGTTGATCGGTCTGCCACGCGTCGGACAACCGGGCGGCGAACCAGCTTTCGTCGCCGCGCATGCCCAGAAAAATCGCCTCGCCGGGCGTATCGCCCAGATCGCCGCCGCGCGCGGCGACCAGCCAGCCGTCGTCGTCGCCCAACGTGCGGCCGTCGCCGTCGAGCAACAGCACCCGCGCGTTCGGCCAATAGGCGTCGAGCGCACCGGCATTGCTGCGCAGGGCGTCGGCGCGATCGAGCGCGCCGTCGACGAACGCGAAACGGGGCGCCGGCAGGCGATCGTCGCCGGTCATGCGGTCAGGCGCTGAAACTGCTGCCGCAGCCGCAGGTCGTCTTGGCATTGGGATTGCGGATCACGAACTGAGAGCCGTGCAGGCTTTCGGTGTAGTCGACCTGGGCGCCGACGAGGTACTGCAGGCTCAGCGGATCGACCAGCAGGGTGACGTCGTCGGTGGCGACCGCGAAGTCGTCTTCGCTCTGCTGTTCATCGAATTCGAAGCCGTACTGGAAGCCGGAACAACCGCCGCCCTGGATGTAGACCCGCAGTTTCAGCGCCGCATTGCCTTCCTCGCGGATCAACTCGCGGACCTTGGCGGCGGCGGCGGCAGTAAAGTCGATTGGCGACGGCGGGGCGTCGGTCGCCGGTGCGGACGGAGCGGTGGTGTGCATATCCATGGCGACAGGATGGGGCGACCGGGCCGGCGGTTCAAGCTGCATGAGCGGATCGGAGCGGATCGCGCCCGCTCAGCCGCCCTCGTCGCTGCGCACGGTCTCCGGCCACGGGAAGGATTGCTCCACCGCCGGGCCGCCGGCCGGCACCAGCCGCACGCTCACCCGCAGCGGCTTGAAGCCCTTGGGCAGCAGCACCTCGCCTTCCACCTGCTGGAAGTACTTGAACGAATACGGCACGCCGGGCGCGTTGTTCTGCTTGCGCAGGCCCGACCACGACAGTTTTTCGAGGCGATCGTCGCGGGTGCCTTCGATCGACAGCGTCACCCGGCCGGTATTGACCGCGCCGCGGTTGAGGTTCTGGGTCAGCGTGGCGACGAAATGCCAGGCGTCACCACCCTGCAGCTGCAAGTCGAGATCGTGGACGCTCAGCCCGCGACGCTGCCCGGTGGCGCCGACGAAGCTTTCGTAGAAAGCGATATCGGCGCGCAGGCCGGCAATTTCCTCGTCGCGCTCGGCGAGCGTGCGTTCCAGATCGCGATTGGCGTCGCGGCTGATCTGGTCGGAGCGGCGCAATGTCGAGACTTCCTGGCTCAGCTTCTCGCTGCGCGCAGTCAGGGCGGCCGCGCTCTGGCCCGAAGCGTCGCCTCCGGAGAAGAACACCGCCCAGACGCCCCACACACCGAAACCGAGCGCCAGCAGGAACACGCCCAGCCCCAGATAGACCCAGTGATGATGGGACGGCGGCAATGGCGGCGATGGCACCGGTGCGGCCGGCGGGTCGTCATGGCCGCTGGGCGGGGCGCCTTCGCTGGGCGCAAGGTCGTCTTCGGCACGGTGGTAGTGCTCGTTGTGATATCGATCGGGGTCGTGTCGCTCGGGGGTATGCGACTCGGGTTCGTGCGGCTCCGATGGGTGCGGCTCCAATGGGTGCGGCTCCGATCCATACGGCTCGAATCCTTCTTGATTGGCTTGCTCCAAGGCCTCGACGACTTCGGCAGACGTGATCGCGATCAGCCCGTGCGCCATTTCGACCTCTGCGGCGCTTTCGCCCTGAGCGTCGGCCGGCGCGGACTGCGCCTGTGCCGCTGCCTGACGCTTCGCGGATT
>JAYUIZ010000813.1:0-3797 GCA_043765595.1 Lysobacter sp.
GGTGATCGCCAGCCCGGACAGCGACATCCGTCGCGCGGCCCCGAGCCGGGTCATGCAGGCGACGGTGACGCCGCAGCGCATCGGGCCGCAGAAAGTCGAGCACGACATGGCGATGGCGCGACTGGCGGCCGAAATCCATCTGCGCTCGGCCCGCTATGCCAAGCGCCCATCCCGCAAGTTTGTCTCTGCCAGCACCCAGGAATACGCATGGGCGAACTACCTGCGGACGTGGGTCGACCGCGCTGAGCGCGTCGGCAATCTGAATTACCCGGACGAAGCCCGGCGGCGGAAGCTGTCGGGCACGGTAGTGATCAATATCGGCATCCGCCGCAACGGCACGATCGAACGCACCGATATCGTCCAGTCCAGCGGCATCGCGCTGTTGGACGAGGCCGCGCTGCGGATCGCCCGACTGGCCGAGCCCTACCCGCCGCTGCCGAAGACCCCGGAAAACCCTGACATCCTCAACGTCGTGCGCACCTGGCAATTCCTGCCGGGCGGCGAGTTGATCGATAAGTAGGAGGGCCTTCAGGCCCGATTGCAGACGACGCGATTTCTCCGTGGGGGATCGGGCCTGAAGGCTCTCCTACAACACCGGATATCTCACAACTTCGTCCAACCGAACCCTTCGCCGCTGCGGTAATAGACGGCGGAAGCCCGTGCGTAGAGCGACTTCATCGGCACCAGCCCAAAGAAACGGCCATCCGCGCTGTTGCCGCGATGATCGCCCAGCACCAGCGCCATCCCTGCGGGAATGGTGACGGTGGCCAAGTCCGGGCCGCCGCCGTCGCGCAGATTCAGACGCACGTCGCGCGCGCCGAAGTGTTCGATATCGGCGGCCTGTACATCGTGCAGTGGCCGGCCGTCAACCCACAGACGTCCGTCGATTACAGCAACCGTGTCACCGCCCACCGCAACCACGCGCTTGATCAGCCGGGTGCCGTCGGTGGGTGATTTGAACACCACCACATCGCCGGGCGCGGGTTCGCCGCGATCGATCAGTTCGATATCGGTGAACGGCACGCGCACGCCATAGGCCATCATGTTCACCGCGACGCGATCGCCGGGCATCAGCGTGGGATCCATCGAGCCGCTGGGCACCTGGTAATGATTGGCGAACGAACTGCGCGCCACGGTCAGCAGCACCACCATCATCGCGAAGGTGAACCACTCGTTGCGCCAGAACGGTACTTTTACGCCGGTGCCGTCGGTGGATGCGATCTGCGTCATGTCATTCCCCCTGGTGAACAAATCGTCGGGCGATGGACCTGCCACCGGCGCAGCAAGTTCCCATGGAACATGCATGACCGATGGGCTATCGACAGCCCGGCGCTCAGACCCTCGGGTAGCCGAGTACCCACGACAACACCAGTACGCACGCCACCAGCACGATGCGCAGGATGGAAAGAGTGCGTGGCTTCATCGCGAAGTCTCGTGTGCAAATACCGATGCGCTCATTGGCGTGCAGCGCGCAGCGCCTGCTGTTCGACCAGAGTGAGTGCCACCTGATTGCGCAGGTAAGCGGGTTCCAGCATCTCGGGCGCCACCGCTTCGCCGCGCAGCAAGGCCGCGTGCGCGAGTCGCACGACGTCGGCCGCATGCGGCAGGGCTTCGGCATCGACCGCGCGCCAGTCCGGCGGCAGGCGCGATGCCAGCGCGCCGCCAAGCGCGCCGAAACCGGTGCCGACGCCGAACCACGTGCTGCCGTCATCCGGCAGCGACACCGCATCGGGCGCAAGCACCTGTTCGATGTCTATCGGCATCGGCCGCAGCGCGTCGTGTTCGCGCGTCAAGCGGTAGCCGGCGATGTAGACCTCGTTCATTCGCGCATCGATCGCGGCAAGCACGCTGTCGCCATCGCCCGCCCCCAGCGCGACCGCTCGCATCGCCAGCGCCGCAAGCGTGGACACCGCCACCACCGGGCGATCCAGCCCCAGCGCGATGCCCTGCGCGATCGCCACGCCCAGGCGCACGCCGGTAAATGCGCCGGGGCCGCGACCGACGGCGATGGCATCGAGCTGGGATTTCGCGATCGCGGCCTCGGCCAGCAGCGTTTCCGCCCACGGCAGCGCGAGTTCGGCGTGCCGGCGCGGCGCGATCTCGTGGCGCTCGCGCACGTCGCCATCGACCCACAGGGCGACGGAGCAGGCTTCGGTGGAGAGTTCAAAGGCGAGGACATTCATGTAGATATTGTAGGTCGAGCCTTGGCCCGACATTACGATCGATCCGTTTGCGACGGGTGATGATCGAAACCGCTGCGCTCATTGTCCGTAACGATCCGAGAAGGCGGGATGTCGGGCCAAGGCCCGACCTACGACGCCGGCTCCGCAGGGATGGCGTCGCCGAAAAACGCCTGCACATCCGCCAGCGAGCGGGTGCGCGCGAACGGCGGCAGCGAGTCGAGGAAGGTGCGGCCGTAGGATTTTCCGATCAGGCGCGGGTCGCACAGCACCAGTACGCCGCGATCGGTTTCGGTGCGGATCAGCCGGCCGACGCCCTGCTTCAGCGCGATCACCGCCTGCGGCAGTTGTTCGTCGCGGAATGGATTGCCGCCTTCGCGGCGGATCGCGTCCAGCCGCGCCTCGAACACCGGATCGTCCGGCGCGGCGAACGGCAGTTTGTCGATCACGACCACGCTCAGCGCGTCGCCGGCCACGTCAACGCCTTCGCGGAAACTCGCTGCGCCCAGCAGCACGCCGTTGCCGGATTCGCGGAAACGCTGCAGCAGCACCGAGCGCGGCGCTTCGCCCTGCACGAACAGCGGCCAAGGGCATGGCACGACTCCGTTGCGCAACAGCTCGGAAGCTTCGCGCAGCGCGCGATGCGAGGCGAACAGCACGAACGCGCGGCCGCCCGAGGCTTCAAGCACCGGGCGCACGATATCAATCACCGCAGTGGTGTAGTCGCGCGAGTTCGGCTCCGGCATGCGCTGCGGCAGATAACACAGCGCCTGGTGCGGCCAGTCGAACGGACTCGGGGCCAGCAGTGTGCGCGGTTTGTCCAGCCCCAGCCGCACCGAAAGATGATCGAAACCACCGGCGACCGCGAGCGTCGCCGAGGTGAAGACCCACGCCGCGCGCGACTGTTCGCGATGATTGCGCAGCGGCCCGGACACATCCAGCGGCGTGCGCTGCAGCCGGAACCCGCGCGGCGAGAGCTCGTACCAACGGACGTCCCAGGCGCGCGGATCGGGCTTGGCGTTTTCGTCGTCGTCGTCGTGCGATGCGTCATCGGACGCGGCCGCGATCTCTTCATGCATCGGCAGATCTGCGCGCAGCTGCGCGCCCTCGCCGTCCTCGTCTCCAGCGAGTTCGCGCCGCAGCGAAAAATCCGGTGGCGCCCAGCGCAGCAGCCGCGCGCGGTTGTCGAGCGCGCGCGAATGGCAACTCTCGAAACCGGGCGCGGCCTCGCGCAGCGGCGCCAGCGCGTCGATGAACGCGCACAGCGCATCGTCGAGCGATCCCAGCGCATCGAACACGCCCGGCTCCTGCATCGCGCGCCAGCGGGTACCGCGCGGCGGCAGCGGTTCCATCGCCGCGCGCAGTTCACGCGCCGCTTCTTCCAGCGACCGCGCCGGGCCCTGCAGCACCGCAAGCGCGCCGGTAGTGGTCTTGCATTCGGCCACCGCATCGCGCGCCACTTCCACCAGCGGCCGCGCGCTCAGGCCTTCGCCGAAGAACTGCGCGGCGAGCTCAGGCAACTGATGCGCCTCGTCGACCACGAACACCTGCGCGCCGGGCAGGATTTCGCCGAAACCTTCCTGTTTCAGCGCCAGATCGGCAAGCAGCAGGTGATGA
>JAYUIZ010000814.1:0-1338 GCA_043765595.1 Lysobacter sp.
GTTCGATCGCATCCTGCCCCTGTCCCTGCGACTCGGCGCCGTCGCCGGTTTTGGCGATGCCGTGCGACAGGTAGTTGACGACATCCAGCCGGGTGATGCCCTGCTGGTTGAGGTAATAGACGGCGTACGAGTCCTTCTCGCCGAAGATCGCGACCAGCACGTTGGCGCCGGTGACCTCGTTCTTGCCGGAGGACTGCACGTGATAGACCGCGCGCTGGAGGACGCGCTGGAAACCCAGCGTGGCCTGGGTGTCGCGGGCATCGTCTTCGGCCAGCGTGGCGACCGACGTGCCGATGGCATGTTCCAGATCGCTGCGCAGGCGCAGGAAATCTGCGCTGCAAGCTTTGAGGACGGTTTCGGCGGATGGATTATCGAGTAGCGCCAGGAGCAGGTGCTCGACGGTCATGTACTCGTGACGCGCCTCGCGGGCGTGCTTGTAACACTGTCCGATGGCGTATTCGAGGTCTTTGCTAAACATGGTCGCACATCCTCCGAGAAGTTCTGCCGGTGGGCCGACTGTGCCCGGTTGGGTCACATCTGGCCTCAGAATTTCAGGATGGGTGCGCCATCCCGAAGCGGAATACCGAAGATCTGGAACACTGCGTCGTAACAAACGCTATCTGCCTTCGTCGATCACATCGTCCAAGGCGATCCATGCCACATGACGATGCACTCAATGTACGGTCGGACGCAAGTACAAGATTCAGATGCAAGTTCCGCGCCATTCGCGGCCTTGCCATTCCGATGACGGCAACTGTGGGGGCAGGCTCAGGCTTTTTCCATGGTGCACAGCAGCGGATGCTGATGCGTGCGCGCATATTCGTTCACTTGAGCGACCTTGGATTCGGCGATCTCGCGGGTGAACACACCGCAAACGCCGCGTCCGCGGGTATGCACATGCAGCATGACCTGGGTCGCCTTCTCGAGGTTCAAGCTGAAGAAGCGCATCAGCACTTCGACCACGAAGTCCATCGGGGTGTAATCGTCGTTCAAGACCATCACCGAATACAGCGGCGGCCGCGCAAGCTCGGGCTTGCTGGTTTCGACGGCGACGCCATGGTCGCGCTCGTGTTCGTGGTCGTGTTCGTGGTCGTGTTGGTTGGCCATCCGGCGATTATAACGGCGGCGTCCATTGCGCGGATGTCCGCAACGATGCGTCTTCACGATCGACGTCGCAACCGGCGAATGCCCCGTCGGCACATGCCGTTGTGGCGGACCGCTCGAACCGCGGACCATGGACGACGGTTGGCCCGTCGGAACACAATGCAACACCGCAGCGGTCATTCCGACCGTTCGACCGGGGAAATCGCCCATGTCGTCATCCGTCCGCGCCGTGCT
>JAYUIZ010000815.1:0-3794 GCA_043765595.1 Lysobacter sp.
ATGCTCGGCGAAAAATTCCCGGGCGCGCAGTTCATGATCACCGGCGTGCTGGGCCCGCACTCCAACGCGCACGGGCCCAACGAATTCCTGGATATCCCGATGGGCAAGCGGGTCACCGCCTGCGTAGCCAAAGTGCTGGCCGAACACCGCAACGCCAGCGTCCGCGGCGAGACCGTCGGCGTGGCCGCGGTGGCCGGCGGTGAGCAGCATGGGGATCACGGCTGCTGCTGAGGTCAGTCCAGATAGATCCGGCCCAGACAGAACCCGACAAACGACGATCTTCAAGCCGTGCCCACGGCCGGCCAAAACGAAACGCCGGCCGTTTTTGTAGAGCGGCCTTCACGCCGCTGTCTTGTTTGCGGATCGACGTACATTCAGAAACAGCGGCCTGAAGGCCGCTTCATACTGCCCCCGACTGTTAGGATGTGGCTGCGGCCTCAAAATGGTTGCAACTTCCATCCACAAACGAGAGGCCAGTCATGGGCATTTTCTATACGATCATCATCGGCGCCGTCATCGGCATCCTTGCGCGGTTCATCAAACCGGGCGCGGATTCGATGGGTTGGATTCTCACCATTCTGCTCGGCATCGCCGGCGCTTGGATCGGCAGTTACATCGCTCCGATGCTCGGCCTCTCCGG
Organism: Lysobacter sp.; assembly: GCA_043765595.1. GTDB lineage: Bacteria > Pseudomonadota > Gammaproteobacteria > Xanthomonadales > Xanthomonadaceae > Lysobacter_I. The sequence continues at coordinate 641 of JAYUIZ010000815.1, forward strand.
CGGCATGACTGGCTTCATCGTCTCGATCGTCTGCGCTATCGGCCTGTTGTTCCTGTTCGAGCTGATCCGCAAGAAAAGATAAGACCCACGCGCACCATAGCGGACACCTCTTCAGCACCACAGAACGCCCGGCGCATCGCCGGGCGTTTTCTTTGCGGCCTCAGCCCGCCAGCAGCCGCTCCACCACCGCTTCGGCCAACGCTTCGGACGTCTGCGCCACGGTATCGAGGCGCATTTCCGGCGCTTCCGGCACTTCGTACGGCGAGTCGATGCCGGTGAAGTTCGGGATCTTGCCGGCGCGGGCCTTCGCGTACAGACCCTTCACATCGCGACCCTCGGCTACCGCCAGCGGCGTGTCGACGAAGACTTCGATGAATTCGCCGCCGTCGAACAGCTCACGGGCCATCCGGCGCTCGGCGCGGAACGGCGAGATGAAGCTGACCAGCACGATCAGGCCGGCATCGACCATCAATTTCGCGACTTCGGCGACGCGGCGGATGTTCTCCACGCGGTCCTCGTCGCTGAAACCCAGATCCTTGTTGAGACCATGGCGGACGTTGTCGCCGTCCAGCAGATACGTGTGCAGGCCCATCGCCATGAGCCGCTTCTCGACCAGATTGGCGACCGTCGATTTTCCCGAGCCCGACAGACCCGTGAACCACAGGCAGCGCGGCGACTGGCCCAGACTGCGCGCACGCGCGACCTGGTCCACTTCCAGATGCTGCCAATGGATGTTGTCGGCGCGACGCAGCGCGAAATCCAGCGCGCCCGCGGCGACCGTGGAGTTGGTCTGGCGGTCGATCAGAATGAAACCGCCGAGTTCACGGCTGTGCGCGTAGGGCTCGAACGCGACCGGCTGCTCCAAATGCAGGTTGCAAATACCGACTTCGTTCAACTCGAGATGTTTTGCGGCCAGCGGCTCTTGGGTGTTCACGTCGATCTTGTGTTTGATCTCGGTGACGGAAGCGTTGACCGTGCGCGCGCCGACCTTCAACAGGTACGGACGGCCGGGCAATAGAGGCGCCTGATTCATCCACAGCAGGTGCGCCGAGAACTGATCGGATACCTGCGGCGGCGCTGCAATCGCGGCGATCACATCGCCGCGACTGATGTCGATTTCGTCGGTCAGCGTAAGGGTCACCGCCTGACCGCGGCTGGCCAGCGCAAGATCGCCGTCCAAACCGAGCACGCGCGCGACGCGCGACCGTCGGCCCGAGGGCAGGACGACGATGTCGTCGCCGGGCATCACCGTACCCGCGGCGATGGTGCCGGCGAAACCGCGGAAATTTTGATCCGGCCGGCACACCCACTGCACCGGCAGACGCAGCAACGGGTCGGCGGCGCTTTCGACAGAGACATCGACCGTTTCCAGATGCGCAAGCAGGGTGGTGCCGCGATACCAAGGCATCTTCGGCGAGGCTTGAAGCAGGTTGTCGCCGTCCAGCGCCGAAAGCGGAATCGCAACCACATTGGCGATTCCAAGCTGTTCAGCAAGTACCCGGTATTCGTGCTCGATCCGGGCGAAGACCTCGGCGTCGTAATCCACCAGATCCATCTTGTTCACCGCCAGCACCACGTGGCGAATGCCCAGCAGCGAGACGATATAACTGTGGCGGCGGGTTTGGGTGAGCAAGCCCTTGCGCGCATCGACCAATACCACCGCAAGATCGGCAGTTGAGGCGCCGGTTGCCATGTTGCGGGTGTACTGCTCGTGGCCCGGGCAATCGGCAACGATGAATTTGCGCTGGTCGGTGTCGAAGAACCGATAGGCGACATCGATGGTGATGCCTTGCTCACGCTCGGCCTGAAGACCGTCAACCAGCAGGGCGAAATCGAGCGCGCCGTTCTGGGTGCCGTGACGGCGACTGTCGCGCTCGAGGGTCGCGAGCTGATCGTCGAGCAGCCGCCGGGTATCGTGCAGCAGTCTGCCGATCAGGGTGCTCTTGCCGTCGTCTACGCTGCCGCAGGTGATAAAGCGCAGCATGCGCTTGCGTTCGTGTTGGTGCAGATAATCGGCGACAGTCGCGGCGGCGTCTGCAATCACTGGGTCATGGTGCTGAACGGACATCAGAAATAACCTTCCTGTTTTTTCTTTTCCATCGATGCCGATGGATCGTGATCGATCACCCGGCCTTGGCGTTCCGACGTCGTGGCGACCAGCATTTCGGCGACGATTTTCTCCAAGGTGTCGGCCTCCGACTCGATTGCGCCGGTCAGCGGATAACAACCGAGCGTACGGAAGCGCACCTTCAGATTGCGCGGAATTTCCCCAAGCGCCAGCGGCATGCGTTCGTCGTCGACCATGATCATGGTGCCGTCGCGATCGACGATCGGACGCTCTTCGGCGAAATACAGCGGCGGCAGCTCGATCCGCTCGCGCAGGATATAGAGCCACACGTCCAATTCGGTCCAATTGGAGAGCGGAAAAGCGCGCACGCTCTCGCCCTTGTGGATGCGTCCGTTGTAAAGGCTCCACAGCTCGGGACGCTGATGCTTGGGGTCCCAACGCTGATTCGCGTCGCGGAACGAGAACATCCGCTCTTTGGCCCGCGATTTCTCTTCGTCGCGGCGGGCGCCGCCGATCGCGCAATCGTAGCGGCCCTGACTCAAGGCCTGGCGCAGACCCTGGGTACGCATCACATCGGTATAGATTGCGGCGCCATGCGCGAACGGGCTGATTCCCTCGCGCACGCCTTCCTCATTGATATGCACGCGCAGTTCAACCCCGAGCCGCTCCGGTACGCGATCGCGGAATTCGTAGGTTTGCCGGAACTCGAAAGTGCTGTCGATATGCAGCAGTGGAATCGGCGGTCGCGCCGGGGCGAACGCCTTTTTCATCAGGTGCAGCAGAACAGTGCTGTCCTTGCCAATCGAATAGAGCAGCACGGGATTGATGAACTGCGCAGCGACCTCCCGGAAGAGATGGACGCTTTCAGCTTCGAGACGATCAAGGTGACTCAACGATGGATAAGACATGTTGTTCCGTAGAGGTATGAACGGCAGTGGCCCCTGCATTCCCTGCGGGCGGACTTTAACCGTAACGCAATGGTGTCGCCATGACGAAAGCGTGCGCGCTCAGCCGGCAAAGGTCTGATACAGGGTGCGGGTGCTGAGGCAGATCACCAGCAGACCGACCACCGGCATCAGCAGTTTC
>JAYUIZ010000816.1:0-12051 GCA_043765595.1 Lysobacter sp.
GCGGTCGGGTCATGTAGTCATCGTGCCTTGGCACGATGCGGCGGGATATCGGGGATTGCGGTAATTCCCTGTCGGGAAAGTCTGAGTTGTGGATGTCCCGATGTGTCCCCGCTGTGTCCCCGCTGTGTCCCCGCCGATGTGTCCCCGATGTGTCCCGATGTGCTGCCCCGATGTGCTGCCCAGTGAGTTGTGGGTGTCCCCATGCGTGTTGGGAGTGAATTCGTAGTCAGCCTGCCGTTGTGCCGGGCGCAGCGCCCGGACGACGCGTAACGGATCAATGGGTCAGGTTCAGTTCGCGAGAAGCGAACCTGAGCCGAATGGCACTGACTTAAGCCCCGTCATCCCCGCGTAGGCGGAGATCCAGCGCCTTTGCTTGGTCGAAAAGGCCTGAAGTCACTGGATTCCCGCCTACGCGGGAATGACGAAATCTGGATGCTGCGCTTATGTAAGTGCCATTCGAGCCTGAGCCCTTAATTTGACCCCGCTTCAAACCGCATCTCCGCCCCGCCCCGGGCAGCCCCAGTTGAGGATCGGCGTGCCGGCGGGCAGTGCGCGGCGGAACATGCAGATGCTTTTCTCTTTCGGATTGACGACCACCGGATGCAGCGCAGCCTGCAGCAGCGGCAGGTCGGCGCTGCTGTCGGAATACGCTTTCTGAACCGGGACGGTGAAACCCGCGTCGCGGATCATCGTTATCTTCATCCGGTTGTGGCAGTGGCGCAGCGCGCCGATGGCGCCGTATCTCGGGCCGACTAGGGTGCCGATCACTGGCAGATCTTCGTGGGCGACGAAAGCGAGGATCGCGCGCGCCAGTTCAGGCGGCGCACCGGTGGCGACGACGACGCGATCGCCGGCGTCGCGATGCGCGCGCAGCACGTCGAGCGCGATCGGCAGCAGGCGCTGCTTCATGACATCCGTATGCGCGGCGACATAGCGATCGATTGCGGCGTTGAAGTCGGCGACGGTGCGCATGCCAAGCGTACCGACCCACACGAACGCGGAAATGCCGCGGCGACGGGTGGGCATGAACGCGATCATCGGGCCGAACACCGGCGCGATCAGCAGCGCCAGCGCTTTGCGCCAGACATCGCGTTCGATCAGCCACTTGAACAGATGACTGCCGGAATCGCCGTTATAAAGCGTGTGATCGAAGTCGAACACCACCAGCGGCGCGTCGACAGCAGGCATGGGATGGCGATGCATACTCATGTCGTGAAGAACAGTTGCTGCAGGGCCGCGCCCGGATCCGGATCGCGCATGAAGAATTCGCCTACCAGAAAGGCGTCGATGCCGGCGGCGCGCATCGCGGCAACATCCTCGACGGTGGCGATACCGCTTTCGGTCACCAGTACGCGGCCAGCGGGCATCGCCGACTGCAGCGACAGGGTGGTGCTGAGCGACACCTCGAACGTGCGCAGGTTGCGGTTGTTGACGCCGATCAGCGGCAAACGACCGTCGATGGCCGGCAGCGCCAGCGCGCGATCCAGTTCGTCGGCATCGTGGACTTCCACCAGCACGTCCAGGCCGATGGTCATCGCCTCGCGATACAGCGACGACAGCTGCGCATCATCCAGCGCGGCAACGATCAGCAGGATACAGTCGGCGCCGAGTACGCGCGCTTCGACGATCTGATACGCATCGACCGTGAAATCCTTGCGCAGCACCGGCAGTGAACAGGCGGCGCGCGCCTGCTGCAGATAGGCATCGGCGCCCTGGAAGAAATCGATATCGGTCAGCACCGACAGACAGGCCGCGTCGCCGGCTTCATAGCTGCGGGCGATGGCGGCGGGGTCGAAATCCGCGCGGATCACGCCTTTCGACGGGCTGGCCTTCTTGACCTCGGCGATCACCGCAGGTTTGCCGGCAGCGCGTTTGGCCTCGACCGCAGCCACAAAACCGCGGGTCGGCGGCGCGTCGACCAATCGCGCACGCAGCGCGTCCATTGATACCCGCGCGCTGCGTTCGGCGATTTCTTCGGCCTTGCGGTCGAGAATGCGCTGCAGGATGTCGGCGCGTGCGCCGCTGTGAAGGGCGTTACTCGTTTCGTGGCTCATGGTGGGGTCTTGGCGGGCGGGCTCGATGACCCAGTCGTAGGCGCGTTCGACTTTGGCGACGCGGGTGATGTAGCGGGTGTACCAGTCGCTGCGGCCGCGCGCGCGGGTGGCGGCGTGTTCGGCTTGATGCTTCCAGGCGAGGATATCGGTCTCGCTGCGCCAGTAGCTCACGGTGATGCCAACGCCATCGGCGTCGCGTACCGACTCTGCGCCTAAATAACCGGGCTGCTGCGCCGCCAGTTCCATCATCCGCGCTGCGGCTTCGGCATACGCAGCGTCGCCATCGCCGTTGCGCAGCGAGGTGAACACCACCGCGTAGTACGGCGGCGCGGGCGTGTCGGCGAAGCGCAGTGCGCTCATGACGCGGCGAGTGCCTGCGTGGTGGCGATGAAATGTTCGAGCTTGGCGCGGGCGTCGCCGCTGGCGATGGCGATGCGCGCGGCGTCGATGCCCCGGGCGATGCTGTCGGCATTGCCGGCGACGTACAGCGCCGCGCCTGCGTTGAGACAAACGATGTCGCGCGGCAGGCCGGGCTTGTTGTCCAGCGCTTCGATCAACATGGTTTTCGATTCCTGCGCATCTTCGACCCGCAGATTGCGGCTGGCCGACATGCCGATGCCGAAATCTTCCGGATGCACTTCGTATTCGCGGACCTTGCCATCGCGCAACTCAGCGACCAGCGACGCAGCGCCGAGCGACAGTTCGTCCATGCCATCGCGGCCCCAGACCACCAGCGCGCGTTCCGCGCCCAGTTCCTGCAGCACGCGCGCCTGGATGCCGACAAGGTCGGGATGGAATACGCCCATCAGGATGTTCGGCGCGTTGGCGGGATTGGTCAGCGGCCCGAGGATATTGAAGATCGTGCGCACGCCCATTTCGCGACGCACCGGCGCCACCGCCTTCATCGCCGGATGATGCCGCGGCGCGTACATGAAGCCGATGCCGGTCTGCTGGATGCAGGCCGCGACCTGCTCGGGCCGCAGCTCGATATTCGCGCCCAGCGCTTCAAGCACATCGGCACTGCCGGATTTCGACGACACACTGCGGTTGCCGTGCTTGGCGACTTTCGCGCCGGCGGCGGCGACCACGAAAATCGTGGCGGTGGAGATATTGAAGGTGTGGGCGCCATCGCCGCCGGTGCCGACGATATCGACCAGATGCCGGCGATCGGCGATCTCGACCTTGTTGGAGAACTCGCGCAGCACCGATGCGGCAGCGGCGATTTCGCCGACGGTTTCCTTCTTCACGCGCAGGCCGGTGAGGATCGCCGAGGTCATCGCCGGGGAGACTTCGCCGCGCATGATCTGGCGCATCAGATCGACCATTTCGTCGTGGAAGATCTCGCGATGCTCGATCGTCCGCTGCAGGGCTTGTTGGGGCGTGATCGACATGGGGCCGCAGACTCGAAGGAGGTGGATGGAATATCCGGAAAGAAGACGCCGGCCGCGCGCTCCGGCTCAGGCCGCGCGGGCGAGGAAATTCTTCAGCAGCGCGTGGCCGTGTTCGGTAAGGATGGATTCCGGGTGGAACTGCACGCCTTCCACTGGATGCTCGCGATGGCGCAGGCCCATGATCTCTTCGACGCTGCCGTCCTCGTTCTCGGACCAGGCGGTGACTTCCAGCGCTTCGGGCAGACTGCCCTGGGCCACGACCAGCGAGTGATAGCGGGTGGCTTCGTAACCGTCCGGCAGGCCGGCGAATACGCCTTTGCCTTGGTGATGGATGCGCGAAGTCTTGCCGTGCATGATCCGGCCGGCGCGGATGACATCGCCGCCGTACGCCTGACCGATGCTCTGATGGCCGAGGCACACACCGAGAATCGGAATGCGATGGCCGAGTTCGCGGATCAGGTCGACCGACACCCCGGCCTCGTTCGGCGTACAGGGGCCGGGCGAGATCACGATGCCGGACGGGTTGAGCGCATCGATCTGCGCGACCGTGAGCTCATCGTTGCGCACAACCTTCACGTCAGCACCCAGCGCCTGCAGGTACTGCACGAGGTTGTAGGTGAAGCTGTCGTAGTTGTCCAACATCAGTATCACGACAGCGGTCTCGCAGAAGCCGGGGGAGCGCGCAATTTATCAGGAAGCCCCGAAAACTTCGCCCCGGCGGATGTCCGGGGCGCATCGCTACGCAATACGCGCCCGGATGCCCGTTGGCTCAGCGGCGGTCGCCGAGCCTGCCGGTGTCGCGCGATCCGCTGTCGGCGGGCGGATTGCGACCGGATGCGGAGGTCGCTTCCGACGCCGGTTTGGCGCTGCCCGGTGTCTGCACGCTCTGCCCGGGGCGGCTGAGGCGCGGGGTGGGACGCACGGTGACGACGAAGCCCTCGGCGGCGGCGGACTCCACTTTCACCCGGAACGCGTAGTCCGGCGAGATCCAGGTTTCGCCGACCTTGAACATGCTGCCTTCGTTGTTGGCGCGGTTGGCCGGCGGCGTGTCGGCATCCATGCTCCAGGCCGGCTCTTTCCGTGAAGTCAGGACCTCGTGGATGATCACCGCATCGCCAGCAAGGCGATTTTCGTAATCGCCGGTGCGTTTGCGCACTTCGACCGTGTAATAGCGGGTCGACTGCTCGGGATAGTTGAGCACCAGCATCTGGGTGTTGGCCGAACCGGGCAGGCTGATCCGGTCCATGGTCACCGATGCTGCACCGGTCCCGGCGCCGATGGTGCGCTTGCGCGCGGTCGCGACCCAGCCCAGCCGGTTACGCGAATAGACGTTGATGTGTTTCGGCAGCGAACCATAGGTGGCGTTGCCGACCGCGTTGTTCCAAGCGTCGCTCATCACATCCCACGGATTGTCGTAGGGGTCGCTGTCGGCGTCGGAATTATTGGCGTGCGGCAGGCCATAGGCGTGACCCATTTCGTGCGAGAGCGGCGCGAGGTTGCCGAACGACCACGGCGGGTTCCAGGTAGTGCTCCAGCATTTGTTGACGCCGTCGAGCGTGGCGCAGCGGCCGCCGCCCCAGGCGAAGCCGTCAAGGTCGCCGTTGAACATCATGTTGACGCCCTGCACGCCGCCGTTGACCGCGAAGTTGACGTTCGCATCGTGTGCGGCGACGCAATCGGTGAACAGCTTGCCCAGATCGGCCTTGTCCTTGCCGGCCTCGTCCTTGGTCACATAGATGCTGCGCGGATCCGGCAGGGTGGCCCAACCGTAGGCGGCGCTGCCGGCGAGATTGATCTGGCCGTACGACACTTCCTGCCAGTAATGGTCCAGCTGGCCAATGGCGGTGCCGTACTGCGACTGGAAGAAACCGAGGGTTTTCTGTTCGGTGGCGATGTCGCTGAACTTGCACATCAGCGTGACCCAACTGGTCACGCCGGTGATCTTCGGGCCGCCCTGCGCTGGCGCGCGGGTACCGAAGCCTGCGCGCGTGCGCGACGGCGCCAGATCGTCGGCCAGATCTTCGATTGGCACGATCGCATCGATGACCCGCAGCGCAGGGCCGCCGGTTTTCGCAGCGGTGGTGGTGGTCGATACCGCAATGCGGCGACCGTACAGTGCATACAGATCGTCGGCGGCGCGCAGCGCCTGGTCGGGATCAAGCGCATGACGCCTGCCGGCATCGTCGACCAGCGTGACCTGGAAACGAGCACCCGGCCCTTCACTGGTCTTGGCAGATTCGCCCGGGTCGCCCCAAACCAGTTCCAGTCGGCCGGTCATGGTGTTTGCGGCAGCCTTGCCGGTGGTGACGTCCGTGCGTCGGGCGGCATCGGCCTGCATGCCGCAGGCCAGCGCCACAACGGTGAAAACGCATGCGTGCAGGACTCGCATGGGGCGCTCCGGTAGGTGTCGGGAAAGACGGTGTCCGCGGGATCGTAGCACCGCCTTCCGCGGCAAGTCCGGACCGATGCCCGATTCCGGCAGGGTCGGCACGGTAAGCTGTCAGGCCCACGCCCGACCGTCCGCCGCCATGCCTTACCTCGAACTTTCCCTGCATTGCCGCGAATCCGAGCAGCCGCGCTACGAACACGCGCTGGAGGACGTGGGCGCGCTGGCGGTGACCCTGCTGGACGCCGATGCAGAGACGCCGAACGAGCGCGCGATCCTGGAACCGGGCGTCGGCGAAATGCCGATCTGGGGCGAGGTGGCGCTGTCGGCGCTGTTCGCCGAGGACGCTGACCCGCTGCTGCTGCTGGCCGCGCTGGAAGCCTTCGACCCCGGCCTGGACTGGTCGCGGGCCGGTTTCCGCAAGGTCGAGGACCAGGACTGGGAGCGCGCCTGGATGGATCAATACGTGCCGCTGCACTTCGGCGTCCGCACCTGGATCGTGCCTTGGAACCATGCGCTGCCGGAAGGCGCCGATGCTGCGGACGCCGCGGTGATCCGGCTCGATCCGGGGCTGGCGTTCGGCTCCGGCACCCATCCCACGACTTCGCTCTGCCTGCAGTGGCTGGACGCACTGGCCGCACGCAACGAACTGCAGGGGCGGACCATGCTGGATTTCGGCTGCGGCAGCGGGATCCTGGCGCTGGCCGCGCTGAAACTGGGCGCCGCCCGCGCGGTGGGCGTGGACAACGACCCGCAGGCGATCCTCGCCACCCATGACAATGCCGAACGCAACGACGTCGGCGACCGCATCTCGGTGCATCTGCCGGCGGACGAACCTGTGCCCACCACCTATCCGATCGTCGTCGCCAATATCCTCGCCGCCGCGCTGGATGCGCTGGCCGACACCCTCGCCGCGCGGGTCGCGCCCGGCGGCCGCATTGCGCTGTCGGGCATCCTCAACGGCCAGGAAGACGAACTGCTGACGCGTTACGGCGTCTGGTTCGACGATCTGCAGGTGACCCGCGACGACGACTGGGTGCGGATCGATGGCCGTCGCCGCTGATATGGCCGACGCGGATGTCGCCTGCCATGCCGTCAATATCGATGCATCCGTCGCTGTTCGCGAACGGACCCACGGCTTGCAGCGTTCGGCCGTGATTGAATAGCGCCATGTTCATCAACTGCCCCTATTGCCGCACGCTGGTCTCGACCGATCCGGTCACCGACCTGCCGCCGACTCACTGCCCGCACTGCAAGAGTCTGCTGCGTCGCGACGAGACGGTGGAAGAGGCGGCGGATACCGAAGGTGATGGCGCACCGCTGGATCTGGTCGCGCTGATGAGCGCGCCGATCATAAGCATGCCGATCATAAGCATGCCAATGATGAGCAGGCCGGTGATGGAGACACCGGCGGCGAGCATGCCACCGTTGAACACTCCAGCGCCGGAAATGTACACGGACACGGACACGGACACGAAGACAGTGATGCAAACGGCCGTCGTCACGGACGATCATGCGCCGGTCGGTCACCAGCCGGAAACGGCGCGCGACGACAGCACCATTGAACCGGTTCCGGTTCCGGAACCGGTCGAGGCGAATGCGGTCGAGGCGAATGCCGTCGACAGCGAAACGACAACCGCGCCCGCCACCATGGCACCCACGCCAGCTGCGCCCACGCCCGCACCCGGCAAACGCGGATCGCGCGCGATGCCGAGTTTCGCTCGCGTCGCCTCGGCGGCGAACAAGGGCCCGCGCGAACGCTGGATCGTGGCGGCCGTCGTTGCACTCGCCGTGCTGCTGATCCTGCAGCTGCTGCTCGCGGACCGTGCGCGCCTGTCCGCCGATGCGCGCTGGCGGCCGACGCTGCACGTACTGTGTGCGGCGCTGTTCTGCGAGCTGCCGCCCTGGCGCGAACCCACCGCGTTCACCCTGCTGCAGCGCGACGTCCGCCAACACCCAAGCACCCCCGGCGCACTGCGCGTATCGGCGACGTTCCGCAACGATGCGCGCTGGTCGCAGCCGTGGCCGCATTTGCGGTTGACCCTGTCCGATGCCAACGGGCGATCGGCCGGCGAACGCGATTTCCGCGCCGAAGACTATCTGGGCGGGCCGGCCAGCCAGCCCGAACTCGCCAGCGGCGAAAGCGCGACGGTAGCGATGGACATTCTGGAACCCGCAGCGCAGATCGTCGGCTACGATTTCAGCTTCCGCTGAACGCGGGCGTTTCGCACTTACACGCTTCCGCTTTTCGGGCAGCGAACTGCACAATCGAATCGTTCCGCGCACGCAACGTGAAAGCGCCGCATGTCCGACCATGACATCCGCGAATCGACATCACGCACGCACGATCAAGCACTTGCCGGCATCCATCCATCGACTGCATCGCCATTCATCGGACAACATCGCCATGCACCTGTTTTTTCAACGATTCCTTATGGCAGCCGGCGACAGCCCACGCTAGACTCCTTCCCCCCTTGTCGCCCTGCGACACGGCACGGCCAGGGATGGGGCCGATGCGACGACGCGCCACCAGAGAGATCCCGCTTGAACGCCGAACGCCATGACCCCAGCACCCGCCAGGCTGCGCGAATCCCACTGCGCGAACATGTCGCCAATTCCGTGCGCCGCTACATCGGCGATCTGAATGGATCGGATGCCGCGAACCTGTACGAAATCACGCTGCGCGAACTCGAGATTCCGCTCTTCGCCGAAGTGCTGCTGCACTGCGACGGAAATCAGAGCCGCGCGGCGGCGATGCTGGGCATCCACCGCGCCACGCTGCGCAAGAAGTTGAAGGACTACGGGCTGGGCTGACCCGAACGCGCCGAACCGATGCGCCCCGTAGGAGGGCCTTCAGGCCCGAGTTTTTCCGAACGATCGCCGCGCTCCTTGCAGAGCTCGGGCCTGAAGGCCCTCCTACATCGGCGCTTCGATCGCCTGCGCGTTTGATTTGTCGGCGCGGCGCGTCGAAACGTGTCGTATCGCGGGCCGTATGATCGGCGGCCTTATAATCCGCATTTCCGCCTCCGCATCGCCACCATGACCCAGCCCCTGCCCAGCGCCCCGGTGACGATCCGCCGCGCGCTGTTGTCCGTGTCCGACAAGACCGGTCTGCTCGATCTTGCCCGCGCCCTCGCCGCCCGCAATGTCGAACTGCTGTCCACCGGCGGCACCGCCAAGACCATCCGCGACGCCGGCCTGCCGGTGCGCGACGTGAGCGACGTCACCGGCTTTCCGGAAATGATGGATGGCCGCGTGAAAACCCTGCATCCGCTGGTTCACGGCGGCCTGCTCGGCCGCGCCGGGATCGACGATGCGGTGATGGCCGAACACGGCATCGGCGCGATCGATCTGCTGGTGCTGAATCTGTATCCATTTGAAGCGGTGTCGGCCAACCCCGACAGCAGCATGGACGAGATTATCGAGAATATCGATATCGGCGGCCCGGCGATGCTGCGTTCCGCGGCGAAGAATTATGCGCGCGTCGCGGTCGCCACCGACCCAGCGCAATACCGGGCCATTCTCGACGAACTGGATGCGAACGACGGCGCGCTGTCGGCGAAGACCCGGTTCGCACTGTCGGTGGCCGCGTTCAACCGCGTCGCGCAGTACGACGCGTTCATCAGTAATTATCTGTCGTCGATCCAGGACGACGGCAGCCGTGCGCTGTTCCCGGCGCAGAGCAACAGCAACTTCGTCAAGGTCATGGATCTGCGCTACGGCGAGAACCCGCACCAGCAGGGCGCGTTCTATCGCGACCTGTGGCCGGTGCCGGGCACGCTGGCCACGTTCACGCAGTTGCAGGGCAAGGAACTCAGCTACAACAACCTCGCCGATGCCGATGCCGCCTGGGAATGCGTGCGCCAGTTTGAAGCGCCGGCCTGCGTCATCGTCAAACATGCCAATCCCTGCGGCGTGGCCGAAAGCGGCGACTGCGCCCAAGCCTATGAACTCGCCTACGCCACCGATTCCACCTCGGCATTCGGCGGCATCATCGCGTTCAACTCGCGGCTGGATGCAGCCACCGCAAAAACCATCCTCGACCGCCAGTTCGTCGAAGTGCTGATCGCGCCCGACTACGACGACGGCGCGCTGGACTACGCGAAGAAGAAGGCGAACGTCCGCGTGCTGCGTATCCCGCACGGCGACGGCCGCAACAACATCGACGTCAAGCGCGTCGGCTCCGGCCTGCTGATGCAGATCGCCGACATCCGCGCAGTCTCCGCCGACGAACTGAAAGTGGTGACGAAACTCGCGCCGACCGCCGAGCAGCTGGGCGACCTGCTGTTCGCATGGCGCGTGGCGAAGTACGTGAAATCGAACGCTATTGTCTACGCGAAGGACAAGCGCACCGTCGGCGTCGGCGCCGGCCAGATGAGCCGCGTGTACTCGGCGCGGATCGCCGGCATCAAGGCAGGCGATGCCGGTCTTGCGGTCCCCGGCTCGGTGATGGCCAGCGACGCCTTCTTCCCGTTCCGCGATGGTATCGACGCCGCTGCGGAAGCCGGGATCAAGGCGGTGATCCAGCCCGGCGGCTCCATGCGCGATGCTGAAGTCATCGCGGCGGCGGACGAACACGGCATTGCGATGGTATTCACGGGCATTCGGCATTTCAGGCATTGACACCGACCGCCCCGCTCACGCAGAAACACAAGCTCCTGACCACACACAACAAGAATTGACGCCATGACCCTGTTTTTACTGTTCTTCGCCGGTCTCGTTCTGCTTCTGCTGGGCGCCGAGCTGCTGGTGCGTGGCGCTTCGCGGCTGGCGCTGGCCTTGGGCCTTGCGCCGATCATCGTCGGATTGACCGTGGTTGCGATCGGCACCAGCGCCCCGGAACTCGCGGTCAGCGTCGGCGGCGCGCTGTCGGGCACGCCTGATCTGGCGCTGGGCAATGTGGTCGGCAGCAATATCGCCAATGTGCTGCTGATTCTTGGTCTGGTCGCACTGATCGCACCGCTGGTGGTGCATCGCCAGCTGGTGTGGCTGGACGTGCCGCTGATGATCGCCGCATCGCTGCTGTGCTTCGGCATGGCCCTGGACGGCCGCATCGCGCGCTGGGAAGGCGGGGTACTGGTGGCCTGCGCCATCGCCTACATCGTGTTCTTGATCGGAATGGCGCGGCGACATCCGGAACAGGTGCCGACCGATCCGGACTTGGCCGCAGAGTCGACCGCACCGGCACCAAGCGTCGGCGTTGGCCGGCAGCTGCTGCTGATCGCGACCGGCCTGACGATGTTGATCGTCGGCGCGCGTTTTTTGGTCGACGCTGCGACGCAGACCGCAAGCGCTTGGGGGCTCAGCGATTTCGTGATCGGCCTGACCGTCGTCGCGGTGGGCACGTCGCTGCCGGAGATCGCCACCTCCATCCTGTCCGTGCTGCGCGGCCAGCGCGACCTCGCGGTGGGCAACATCGTCGGCAGCAACATCTTCAATCTGCTGCTGGTGCTGGGCGCCACCGCGATGATTGCCAGCGACGGCGTGCCGGTCACGCCTTCGGCAATCCGCTTTGATCTGCCGGTCATGACTGCGGTGGCCGTGGCCTGCCTGCCGATCTTCTTCACCGGCCACCGCATCGCGCGCTGGGAAGGCGCGCTGTTCCTCGGCTACTACATCGCCTACACCGCCTACCTGCTGCTGGGTGCCGCCAATCACGCTGTACTTGGGGACTTCCGGCTGGTCATGCAGACCGTGGTCATGCCACTGACCGTGCTGACCCTGGGCATCGTGACCTGGCGCAATCTCAAGGCGCGACGCCGCGCGGACCCGGGTGCATGACGAACGTCGCCGTGAGGGATGCCACGGCCGCGGATTTCAAGCGCATCGGCGCGAGCGAACGCGGCATCGCATCCGGCGGCTGGGGTACGCCCGGCGATGTGGGTTTGTTCAAAATCGGTCCCGGCCGTACGGCATTCGCGCGCTCATCGGGTTTCAGCAACATGGCCTGGTCGACTGCCAACGTGTCGCTTTACCACGCGGAAAACGATCATTTCGCGCGCATGCTCACCGTATCGACGGACCTGAGCAACACCGGCGCCTGCGATCCCGATGAAGACCGTACCTGCCGCGCGACTTCCATCGCGCTCGAATGCACGCTGCGCGCCGACACGAGCCGCTACAACCGCGGCTTCTACGGTCTGGTCGTGGACGTGAAGGGCAAACGCAGCGGCAGGAAGGTCGCACGCAGCATTCCGATCCCGGTGTCCGGCGGCGCTTA
>JAYUIZ010000817.1:0-1334 GCA_043765595.1 Lysobacter sp.
CCCCAGAAGACCTTCGCGCACTCGAACAGACGCCGGACTGCGAGCTGATCGACCTGATCCTGCCCGACATGAACGGCCTGCTGCGCGGCAAGCGCGTCACCCGCAGCGCGCTGGAGAAGGTCTACGCCGATGGCATCTGTCTGCCGATGTCGCTGATCGCGACCGACATCACCGGCAACACCGTCGAGGAAACCGGGCTGGGCTACGACATCGGCGACGAAGACCGGATATGTCGTCCGGTGCCCGGCACGCTGCGGCCGGTGCCGTGGTCGCCACGGCCGATGGCGCAGCTGCTGCTGTCGATGGAAGACGCCAACGGCAGCGCTTTTGAAGCCAACCCGCGCGAAGTGCTGAAGCGCGTGCTCGACCGCTACGCCGCGCGCGGACTGAAGCCGGTGGTCGCGGTGGAGCTGGAGTTCTATCTGTTCGATCGCCTGCCCGACGCCCACGGGCGCCCACAGCCGCCGATCAACGCGCATACCGGCGCGCGCAACACGAGTACGCAGGTCTACTACATCGAAGACCTTAACGATTTCCACGATTTCATCGATGCCGTCGCCGACGCCTGCAGGATCCAGGGCATCCCGGCCGACACCGCCGTGGCCGAGTACGCGCCGGGCCAGTTCGAGATCAATCTCAAACACCGCGACGACGCGCTGCTGGCCTGCGACGACGCGATTTATCTGAAGCGCGCGATCAAGTCGATCGCCCAGAAGCAAGGCCTGCAGGCCAGCTTCATGGCCAAGCCTCTGGTCGAGCAGGCCGGCAGCGGCCTGCATATCCACGCCAGCGTGCTGGATGCGAACGGCGACAATATCTTCGCGTGTACGCCCGATGCGCCCTGCGACGCGCTGCGTCACGCCATCGGCGGCCTGCAGCGCAGCGCGAAGGACTGCCTGCTGCTGTTCGCGCCCAACGCCAACAGCTACCGGCGCTTCGTGCTGAATGCGTTCGTACCGCTGAACGAAGTCTGGGGCTTCAACAACCGCACCGTGGCCATGCGCGTCCCGCACAGCGACGAAAAGAACACCCGCATCGAACACCGCATCGCCGGCGCCGACGCCAACGTCTATCTCGCTACCGCCGCGGTGCTCGCGGGCATGCTCGACGGCATCGAACACGGCTACGATCCCGGCGCGCCGGTGGTCGGCAACGCCTATGAACAGACCGAGATCAAGACCCCGTATTGGCGCGATTCGATCCGCGACTTCATGGCCAGCGACTTCATCGTCGACCAGTTCGGTGAACGCTTCCGCCACATCTACGGCCAGCAGAAGCTCAAGGAGCTGCACAGTTTCTACCGCGAAGTGACCACGCTGGAATACGACTGGTAT
>JAYUIZ010000818.1:0-3780 GCA_043765595.1 Lysobacter sp.
TTCACGCCCGCGGCATTGCCCAGGCCGCCGGCACTCTGCTGTGCGGTTTTCAGCAACTGGTCGAGGAAGCCTTGGATCTTCATGCGCGGTACTCCAGTAAAAGAATAAGAGGGAACGCATTGCAATGTGGGCCGGACCGCCCGGCTTCAACCCGCCGTAAGTCATGCGTGCTGGCCAGCGCCCGGCATGTTCAGGCAGCCGCCGCCCATCCGGCGCAAGATGCCCGAGCCGCACACCGACGCTTCGGCCGATGCTGTCGTCGGTTCAGTTGCCAGTTCCGTCGCCAGCCCGTTAACCCGGTCACAGCAGCCGGATGCGCAGTCCGCTACAAGATCCCACCCACTTCAGACATCGAGGCACGCCCCCATGCCCCAGTCCATCGCTTTGGTTTTTACCGTCAGCCTGCTGCTGACGTCCTGCACCGGCACCATCGGCAGCGATGGCGCACGTCTCGAAAGCACCAAGGCCGACCGCGAAGCCGCTGCACTGCGCCGCGAACGCCCCGCCCGCCCGGCACAGCCCACCGCGCCCGCGGCCGAAGTCGCCGAGAAGCCGAGATTCACCGGCGGGCCGAATCGCCCCACGCAATTGCCGAACCCACCCTTCAACAGCACCGCATTCGGCACCTTCAACGAGCCCTGGGCGATGACCTTCCTGCCCGACGGCCGTCTGCTGGTCACCGAGAAATCCGGGCAGCTGCGGCTATTCAATACCGTCACCAAGACCACCGGCACCATCGCCGGCCTGCCCACCGTGGCCTACGGCGGTCAGGGCGGCATGGGCGATGTCGTGCTGCATCCGCAGTACGCCAGCAACCACTACGTTTATTACAGCTACGTCGAGGCCGGCACCAGCGGCACCCGCGGCGCGGTGGTCGCGCGCGCGCCGCTCACCCTGGACGCCAACGGCGGCGGCAGCCTGGGCACATCGCAGATCGTCTGGCGGCAGTCGCCGAAAGTCGGCGGCGAGGGCCACTACAGCCATCGCATCGCCTTTGGCGCCGACGGCAAACTCTGGATCACCTCAGGCGACCGCCAGCAGGCTGCGCCCGCCCAGGACATGACCAAGAATCTCGGCAAGCTGATCCGTCTCAACGACGACGGCAGCCTGCCCGCCGACAACCCGTTCGCGAACCAGGGCGGTGTTGCCGCGGAGGTCTGGTCGCTGGGTCACCGCAACCTGCTGGGCATCGCCTTCGACGGCGCCGGCAAACTCTGGACCCATGAGATGGGGCCGGCCAACGGCGACGAATTGAATCTGATCGAACGCGGCAGCAACTACGGCTGGCCGCTTGTTTCCAACGGCAACAACTACGATGGCAGCAACATTCCCGACCACGCTCCCGGCGACGGCTACAACGCGCCCGAAGCCTGGTGGAACCCCACCATCGCCCCATCGGGTTTCATCATCTACTCCGGCGACCTGTTCCCGTACTTCCGCGGCAGCGGACTGATCGGCGGCCTCGCCTCGCAGGCGCTGGTACGCATCCAGTTCAACGGCACCACCGCCCGCGAAGCCGAACGCTACGCGATGGGCAAGCGCATCCGCGAAGTGGAACAGGGCCCGGATGGCGCGATCTGGCTGCTGGAAGACGGCGCAGGCGCGCGGCTGCTGAAACTGACGCCCAAGCCGCTGTAACCCCGGCTGTCATCGGAAGACGCAGCTTGCTCCAGAAGCCCCGCATCGCGGGGCTTCTTCATATGCGGCTGGGCGCAATGATGAATCGCCCCGGCTTCTGTAGACACTCACGACGAACAGGAAATCGCCGACGGCAGAATTCTGATGGTGATGCATGTCGGCAACGACGATCCAAAAGACGCGGTCCGGATTGACCGGATCGTGGCCGAACACGGCGCGGAGCCGCTGTCGTTCTTCCAACTCAGCGCGATGTTGTAAGCAGACGCACCGGCAGCCATGTCGCGTCGATCACCGCGCGATGCGTCGCCGCCTGTTTGTCGCCGCCCGTTCACAGCACCGTGCAGGTCACGTCGAAGGTCAATGCTCCGGACATCGGAAGCGTGGCAATCACCACCCCGCCCGCCGACTGCAACCCGGCGATGTTCACCGCCGGGCAGACCGCGCCGCCGGTCGCGCTGCCGCAGGTCACCGTCGTGCAATTGAGGTTCGTCGGCGCGGGATCGCGCAGCACCGTGCCGTTGGCGGCATTCGGCCCCGCATTGCTCACCACGATGCGGTAATTGATCGTACTGCCCTGGACGACGGTATCAGCCGTCTGATCCACGTTGCCGTTGATGCCGGGCGTATTTGTCTTGCTCACGCTCACATCCGACGGCGGGCGCACATTGGTGTAGCTGCACGTGATCGGCGCGCCGGTATTGCCGACAGTCAGCGTGTTGCCGCTCAGCGTCGCGGGGCCGGTACAGCTCAACGTGGCGGTGTAAACGCCCGCGTTGCCGCCGCCCAGCACTTCGGCCAGGGTCAGAGTTTCGCCTTGGAATACCGTCACCGGCGTGACATCGCTATCCACTTCTGTCGCGGTATTGGCGGTGGACGCCAGCGAATCGATCACCGTGCCGGCCCGGCTCAGATTGACGGTGGCGGTATCGTTGATGGCCGCACCCGACCAGGCCTTCTGCAGCGTCAGTTGCGATGTCACGCAGGTGACGCTGTTGAAACTCAGCAACGCCTCGTCGAAATTCGCGTTGTTGTCCAGGTTCACCGCGTAGGAAATGGTGCTGCCCGAGGTCACATTGACGGTGCCGGTAACGAACACCCATGGCGTGTTGGCCGATGTCGACGGGGAAATCGGCGCGGGCATGGTCGCGCTGGCGCTGGCCAGAATCGTGCCTGTCAGGCCGGCCCCCTGGCGGATGGCGATGCTGCCGTTACCGGCCAGGTTGTCGCGCGTCGAGAACCAGCCGGAGAAGGTCGCCGTGCGTACCTGACCCACGCTGCCGCCGCAGATCGGCACGGCGAAGGACTGGTAAAAAGAGTTCGAGCCGGACGCGATGTCCAGATAATG
This sequence comes from Lysobacter sp., assembly GCA_043765595.1. Lineage (GTDB taxonomy): Bacteria > Pseudomonadota > Gammaproteobacteria > Xanthomonadales > Xanthomonadaceae > Lysobacter_I. The sequence goes on from JAYUIZ010000818.1 coordinate 2,984, forward strand.
CTGCCGCACGCCCGGGCCGGTGGCAGGATCGGCGTCCAGCACAGGACCGCCGTTGCCATAGTTGAAGTTCACCCCGCCATCAACCTTCACCACATTGGAGGTCTGGCCCGAACCCAATATCCAGGGCGCGATCCCATAGCCGATGTTGTTGCCGAAAGCAGGCGGCGGATTGTTCTCAAACCCGGGATTGGAGATCAGATTCTGCGCGGCTGCAGGAAACGCCAGCAACAACGCCGCGATGGCCCCCATTCCCGCCCACATCCGCACGTTTTTCCACGATCTGAACTGCATCGTTTGGTCTCTCCAAGTCGGATCCCGGGCGCCGGCCAGCAGACAATCGTGACCGGAGGCTGGAAATAATGAGACATAGTAAGCGATTTAGCTCTCTATACGGGACAAGGGGATTCTGCGTGGTCTGGCTTGACGATCCGAGGCTCCCCGGCCGCGAACGCGTTAAGCACACCGGCGTGTGCGCCGTGATGCAATCGAACAGAAGACATAAGCCGTCGATTCATTGGACTGGCGCAGAAACAGCAATTGAGGGCTTTACCCGGGTGAGCTGTCGCCCGTCGGGGAGGATCTATTGTGGCGGTGGAATTTCGGTGCGCCTTTTTGCTTTGAAGATTGAAGCGATTCGGGAGAACGAATAGGTTCGGGCATTTCAGCGTTTCAGATGATGGGTGTCCCAGTCTTTGCACTCGCCCAGACGATGACGCACGATTACAAGCGCCACGGCACGACCACATTATTTGCTGCGCTCAATGTGCTGGATGGGCAAGTCATCGGGCAGTGTCAAC
>JAYUIZ010000819.1:0-3779 GCA_043765595.1 Lysobacter sp.
CAGCCGTTTCGCGTGCCCTTGTCGTCCCCGCTTACATGGAACCGCCACGGCTTCCCGTTGGCATTGTGCCCCGCCTCGATGCCGTCGCCGCTGCGGAACACCGGCGAAATGCCGGCGTCGCGCATCGCCTGTTCGAATGCTGATTTGATTTCGTAATCATTGCTCACGCGGCGGTCTCGCCTTCCGCGAGTTTCGCGCGCAGCGCGACCAGCGTGTGTTCCGGAATAGTGCGGTCGCGGCTACTGCGCCAGTTGCGCACGGTCTTCGCGCTGCGGCCGACAAGCGCGCCAATCTGGCGGGCCGTCATCCGCTTGTCGCGCATCAATCTGTCCAGTTCGTTCGTTCGTGTCATGGTCGCGTCCGTAGTCCATAGGTCGCGGGGGCGTTGCCGCCCCCACGTCGTTACGCCTTGCTGGTCAGATGCCAGCCGCCGCACCATTCGCAGTGATAAGCGCGCACCGGAACGTATCCGTGCGACGCGTGTCGTCCGATCCGGTGCAGCTCCGCACGCGCGACACTTTCGTCGCGAAAACGCTGTTTCTCGCACGCGACGCTTCCGTCCTGCATGCGATAGCCGACGCGTCTCCCGTTCGGGATCAACAGTGCGGCGCCGACACGCTTTGCCAGCGCGCGCACGGCCTTCCGCTTGAAGCTATGGCCTCGCGGCCTGAAGCGCTCCCCGCGGTCGCACTCGATCAGCCCGCGACGTCTCGCAAATTCACCCGCGCCCATTCGCATCTTGCGTTCCCCTCGCGATTACCCGCGCCGTCTCGACATCGCGGGCGAATCCCGCGCGTCCGCCGATGCGGATGACTGCCGTCACAAACTTCTGTTGCAGGTCGCGCATCCGCCCCTTCGCGGACTTGCATTCGATGACCGTCAGGATCGCGACCGTTTGCCCGACCATTTCGGGCGTGATGATCGTCGGCACGCCGCCGAAAAGGTCGGAAAATCCCGCGGGCAATCCGGTATTGAAGAACCGCCAGTTCCGCAGGATCAGGGAGCCGTCCGGCAGCTCGCCCACGTCATTCGACGCGTACGCGCGGCCGACGTTGGCGCGGAAAAACATGCCGTCGTCGACCAGGCCGTTACGGATTTCGTTCTGGATGCCGTGTTCGCCGGCCCCGCCCGCCTTCGTACCGGTCATGCCGCAGTGCCCGCGGCGATCTTGTCGGCCCGCTTGAACTGCGCGATGCGGTGTTCGACATGCGTATAGAGTGCGTACCACGTCGCGTTATTGCTGCGCGATGCGATCATCCGCGGCGGCATGTTCGACGTGTCAGCCGACAGGTACACAGCGACCAGTGCGTCGACCGCGGCCAGCAGGTGCGCGGGCGTCTCTCCGACGGACTCAGGCGACGAAGCGATCGCCGCCAGAGTCGCCAAGGCGTCTTCGCGGGCGCTCACGCGTCGACGTCCAGCGTCATCTTCGCAGCCTTGACGCCCGCCGCCTGCGCCTTATCGGCCTGTTTGGCGCGCATCTCGCGAATGGACGCGATGATGTCCAGCAGTTCGGCGACGACGGACGAATCGACGGACATCGTTTCCGTGTGCGTCGTCTGCGCAAACCGCTCCAATACGGGTTCCAGTTCGTCGACCAGCTTGCGCGGAAGCGGCTTGCCATTGATGGCGCCGGCCGTCGCCTTCGACTTGCCCGCCGCGGTCGCCTTCGCCACCGCATCGCCGAGAACGCCGCCCGCGTCGTCGCCGTGCTTGCGTACCGCAGCGATCGCGGACGTCGCCGACACGCCGCCGGTGTTTACCATCGCCTGAACGTCGCTGTTCGCGTTCGCGAGAATAAGCGCCTGGTCGACGTGTTGGCGGGTCTTGCCGACTTTGTCGGCGATCTGCTGCGGCGTCCACTTCAGCGCGATCAGGCGCTTGTAGCCTTCGGCAACTTCCAGCAGCGACAGCCCGCGGCCTTCGGCGCTGGTGATGACGCGCGCGATGCGGTCCGCATCGTTCCCCACGAATGCCACGACGGGCAACCACAGTTCGTTGTTCGCGTCGCGGATGCTTGCGCCCATCTCTTCGGCGCGCAGATACGCCATCCGGCGGCGGTGGCCGTCGACGACGAACACGCCGCCGTCGGCTCGCGGCCGGACTTCCAGCGGCGGGACCATGCCACCGGCGGCGATGTGGCGCGCCAGGTCGTCGATATGATCCTGGAAGGTCTTGCCGTCACTGTCGACCGCGTCCTGTCTCCGCAGGTTGAAGCCGGGTTCGACGTGGATGTCCTCGATCCGGAACCGCATGGAGTCTGCGCGCTTGGCGGTGCCGTCCTTGATGAGCTGTTTGAACGAAGGTGCTGCGGTCGTGCTGGTCATGCGGTGTTACCTCGGATGATGCCCTTCCGGGCGGGTTATGCGGCTTCGGACGCGCTCTTACGCGCAAGGTCTTTGCGCCATTGCGATCCTTGGAATTTTGCGAAGGCCCATCCGGTCGGGTTGGGCGTGCCGCGGCGATTGGCGAGCGCGATCAGGTCGTGCAGCGTCTTCGCGTCGTTTTCTTCGCGACGACGCTTCGCGCGCAGGGTTTCTTTGTCTTCAGCGGTGCGGCGCACCAGGTCGCCGTCGACGGCTTCGATCGGCTTGACATCGGAGACGATCTTCGCTTCGCAATGCGGGCACATTTCCGGCAGCTTCGGCGTGCGCTTGATCTGCCGGAAACACTCTTTGCAGTTGTACGGTGGCAGCGGACCATCGGCTGCGGCGCCGCCCTTGCCGGACTTTTCGCGATCGTCCAGCGTCCAGTCGCGATCGTCGTCGGGGAAGCCTTGGCGGTTGCTGTTGCCGGCGTGATCCAGAATGATCGCGGCGAAGTTCTTCGGGCGAAGCACGCGGCCCCAGCGTTGCAGCACCGCCGCAAGCGAATTCGTCGGCGCCGCGTCGATCAGACAGTCGACGGTGACGTCCATCTGCGCAATCGCGGACAGGTCGAAGCCTTCCCCAAACAGTCCGACGTTCGACAAGATCAGGATGCGGCCTTCCGCAAAGTCGGTGATTGCTTTTTTGCGCACGTCCTTCGGCGTCTTCGCGTCCAGGTGCATCGCTGGCACGCCTGCGGCATTGAACCGCTTGACGATTTCCAGGCTATCGGCAACGTTCACCGCGAACGCCATCGTCCGCAGGCCGGACGCGTAGCTGTGCCAATGCTTGACGATGTCGCCGACGCGCTTCGGGATTTCCATGCGCTTCGATGCGCTGCGCTTCGTGAAGTCTCCGGACTTGTCGAACCCCGCCTTTTTCATGTCCGGCGGATTCGGCGCGAAGATTTCATATCGCGACAGGAAACCGTGTTCGATAAGCCATGCAACCGTCGGACCCTGCACCATATATTCGAACTGACGGCCCAGCCCGGAACCGTCCAGACGCCAGGGCGACGCGCTAAGGCCGATATGCCGCGCGTTCGGCCACGCTTCCATGATCGCTTCCCAGCCCTCGGCGCCCAGGTGGTGCGCTTCATCCCATATGGCGATGTCGGGTTCGGGCGTCGTCAATAGTCTGTTTTTCAGAGTGTCGATGCTGCAAATGAAGGCATTTGCATTGCCTGCGGGCCTGTCCGCCGCGATGAATCCGTGTGCGATTCCGTACTTGCGCCATGTGCGCGACGTCTGTTCGACCAGCTCGATGCGGTGACAGTTGAAGTAAACCGTTTTCCCGCGTGCGGCGATTTCCTGCGCGAGATATGAAGCGATTGCAGTTTTGCCGGCCCCAGTGGGGAACTGCAGCAGGACGCGTCTGTATTTCCGTAATGCCTCGCGCAGCGCATTGATCGCC
>JAYUIZ010000820.1:0-3770 GCA_043765595.1 Lysobacter sp.
ATGTCCAAGCGCTTCGCGGTGGCCTCAATGATGCGCAAATTGGCCTGATGCGGGATCAGCCAGTCGATATCGCGACGGTCGAGACCGTTGGCTTCCAGCGTTTCCTCAACCAGCGAATCCAGCGCCTTGACCGCATGCTTGAACACGTCGCTGCCGGCCATGTTGATGCGCACGCCGACATTCTTTTCTTCCGGCTTGAAACCCACGGAGACGCCTACCGGGTTCCACAGCAGTTCCTTCTTGCCGCCGTCCGCATGCAGATGGGTGCTGATGATGCCGGTGTCGTTATCGGGCTTGAGGACGACCGCGCCGGCACCGTCGCCAAAGAGCACGCAGGTGGTGCGGTCGTTCCAGTCGATCATCCGGGTCAGCGTTTCCGAACCCACCACCAGCACGTTTTTCGCAGCACTGGAACGGATGAACTTATCGGCGACAGTCAGCGCGAAAATGAAGCCGGAGCAGGCGGCATTGACGTCGAACGCAGCGCAACCATTCGCGCCGAGGCGGTGCTGCAGTAGGCAGGCGGTAGACGGGAAAATCAGATCGGGCGTGGTGGTGCCCAAGACGATCAGGTCGAGCTCGGAGGCTTCAACGCCGGCGGCTTCCAATGCGCGGACTGATGCGTGATACGCCAAGTCGCAGGTGGTTTCGCCTTCTGCTGCGATGTGACGCTGGCGGATGCCGCTGCGGCTGGTGATCCATTCATCGCTGGTATCGACGAACTTGGCCAGATCGTCGTTGGTGAGGATCTTCTCCGGCAAATAGCTGCCGGTGCCCGCGATACGCGCGAAAACTTGATTGGTCATGCCCGGACGTTACCTCGTCGCGGCGACGCGGCCGCCAGCGGCCCGATCGCGGAGAAACCTGGCCCCGAGAATGGCAAATCCAGGCTTAAAAAGTAGAACGCGGCCTTGCGGCCGCATCCCTATGGCGTGCCAGCGATACCAGCACTGCATTCACGTGACGCCATCATGGCGCCGCGACAATCATTCTTCGTCGACGGCCTTGACCTTGGGCACGATCACCTGACGGCCGCGATAGTAGCCATCCTTGGTGATGTGATGACGCAGATGGACCTCGCCCGACGTCGGGTCGGTCGCCAGCTGCTTGGCGGTCAGGGCATCGTGCGAACGACGCTGGCCACGACGGGAAGGAGTGACGCGGGATTTCTGCACAGCCATGGGATTGCTCCAGCTTGAAACGTAGATGATTCGGTGGATGTAACAAAGTTCGATGTAGCGGAATTCGTGGATCGCGGAACTCGCCGGAACCGGACTGAATATTGCCCGGAATTTCTCAACGCATTCCTCAGGTTTTCTTCAATGAAGCCAGCGCCGCAAACGGATTGGCGCGCGCCTCTTCTTCAGGCAGTACCGGCCAGTCGCGCTCGACCGATTCGCTGCCCGGCATCGTCGGCACCAGCGGCACGGCGAGGATCAACTCATCCTCGACCAGTTCCGCGGGCCGCAACATACCATCGTCGGACAGTTGCAACACTTCGTAGTCCGGCAGCAATGAGGCTTCAACCTCTTCCTCGTCGCCATCGATGCCACGCACCAGCGCAAACCTCTGCTCCAACGTCACCGGCTGCAGGAACCGCTGCAGACTGCGCTGGCAGATCAGCGGCAACTCGACATCGACCCGCAGCTCCGCGAACGGCAACTGCAAGGCATCATGGCCAAATTCAAGAGTGAAGCGCGCTTCACCCTCGGTATCGGCCAGCAGATCGCGGAGGCGGGCCATGACGGCCAGCGGTAGCCGGCCATCAAAACTGCGCCGGGCTGCCGCCATACGCCAAGCGTCCAATAGTTCGGGCACTTCAGCGGACATAAGACGCGGAATGTTAAGGACAGCGCCGCACAGTGTCAAACCCGGGCCCTTGTAGTCCGGGCCATTTGCCCCTCGGCCGCACCCGGGGCAGACTGTCCGACCATATAAGGGCCTGCCCGCGTGACCGGTTCCACACTTCCTGTTATCACGATCCTCTCCGCGCTTGTCGGCGTTGCCGCTCTGGCATTGGCATGGCGCGTCCGCCACAGCCGGACCCCACGGCAGCGGGCGTTCACCCGCCTGCTGGACGCAGCGGACGCGCTCGAAGCCCGGCTGCGCAGCGCGAAAGCCGAAATCGAGGCCATCACCGGCGATGAGGACGAAAGCGTCCGCGCCGCGCTGCAGGAAATGCTGCGGCAGCGGCTGTGGCTGCAGCAGCATGGCGAGACTGCTTCGATCCAGACCCTCGACGAGCTTCGCGCGTCGATCGATCAGGCCCGTGCCCGGATCGACCAGCAGCTGATCCAGGTCGAGCGCGCCCGCGGCGCCGCGCCCTGAACCGGGCGCTGCAGTTCAATGTCGACTACCCCATGCCAAACCTGATCCTCGCCTCCACCTCGACCTACCGCCGCGCCCTGCTCGAACGCCTCGACCTGCTTTTTTCCACTGCCCGGCCCGAGGTGGACGAGTTGCCGCTGCCCGGCGAGTCGCCACAGATCCTGGCCGAACGGCTGGCCATGGCCAAGGCCGAGGCGGTGCTGGCACGGTCCAATGACGACGTCTGGGTGATCGGCTCCGACCAGGTGGCCGAACTGGACGGCCGGCCGCTGGGCAAACCCGGCCACCATGCCGCTGCGGTTGAGCAACTGCGGTCGATGTCTGGCCGCGAGGTGCGGTTCCTGACCGCGCTTTGCATCGCCGGCCCGGACGGGCGGCGGCTGCGGGCGCTGGATGTCACGACTGTCCGCTTCCGCGCGCTGGACGACGATGAGATCGAACGTTATGTGACCCGCGAGCAGCCGCTGGACTGCGCCGGCAGCTTCAAATCCGAAGGTCTGGGCATCGCGCTGTTCGAGGCGATCGATAGCCGGGACCCGACAGCACTGATCGGTTTGCCGTTGATCGCCACGGCGCGGCTGTTGCGCGAGGCGGGGTTCGTGGTGCCGTGATGCGCTGTCGATGTAGAGCGGACTGCAAGTCCACTGCGCCATGTGCGGGGAAAGCAGCGGCTTGAAAGCCGCTCTACGAACGAAACGCACTACCTCACCCGCACGCGCTGCTCCGGCCAGTCCTCGACGCTGCCGTCGCGACCGTGCAGCCTCAGACCCAGCCAATAGGTTCCCGGCGGACGTTCGCCCAGATCGACATCGGCACGAAAGCCGACGCCCGGTTGCTGCGGGTCGGTGGAGCCGCCGTTTCGCCATTTCGCCCAGAAACTGGCGACCTCGGGACGCGTCTGCCCGTATTCGGCATCGGCGACAGGTTCGCCGTCGATCAGCACCTCGACCCGCGACAGTCCCACGCCGTCCTTGAATGCCCAACCCTGCACCGGGAACCGGCGATCGACCGCATCGCCTTCGGTCGGGACGTCCACCCACGCCATCGCCGGCACGACGCATACGCCCTCGTCAGCTTCCAACGACAGCGTGAACAGCAGAAACCGCTGGCGGCCACGATCGATGTTCAGCACTTTCGGCGGCGGCAGCGGCCCGACCATCGCGCACAGAGCGTGGTAGCGCTGCAGCAGCTCGCGATAGCTGACATCGGTGGCGCCCACCACCAGCAGCGTCGGGCCATCGGCGGGCGCGAGGCGTCCGTCGCGCTGCAGCCCCCAGAGCCGCAGCTGCGGCGCGCGACCATGGTGATGATTCAAGGGGTGATCGAGCACCCGGATCTGCGGATCGTCCAGCGCGAACCCCAGCTCGGCGCCGATCTTGAAGTTGTCTGCGAGCAGGCGCGTGCCGGCCGGCATCTGCGCACGCATCGCGTCGACTTCGTTC
>JAYUIZ010000821.1:0-1328 GCA_043765595.1 Lysobacter sp.
TTGGACTCGGCCAGTTTCTCGGTACCGCGATGCAGAAGACCGATGTGCGGATCGGCGCGCTGGACAATTTCGCCGTCCATTTCGAGGATCAAACGCAACACGCCGTGCGCGGCCGGATGCTGCGGGCCGAAATTCAGGGTGTAGTTGCGGATTTCCTGCCGGGCTTCGGTCACGTTGCTGGCGAACGCCTCGCTTGCTTGCGGCGTGCTGGCTGGGTGCGCAGTGGTCATTTGGGAAACTCCGCCTTGCGCGCGGCCGATTCGCCCGAAGCCGTGGCGTAGCGCGCATCGTCGCGGATCACCCGCGGCACGCCGACGCGCGGCTCGACCGAGGTGACGGGTTCGTAGATCACGCGTTTCTTCTCTTCGTCGTAACGCACTTCAACATTGCCGATCAGCGGGAAATCCTTGCGGAAGGGATGACCGACGAAGCCATAATCGGTGAGGATGCGGCGCAGATCCGGGTGGCCTTCAAAGATGATGCCGAACAAATCGAACGTCTCGCGTTCGAACCAGTTCGCCACCGGCCACAGGTCGGTAAGCGACGCCACGATCGGCAGATCGTCGTTCTGCGCGAATGCCTTCACGCGCACGCGACAATTGTGCTGCACCGACAACAGGTGCGCGACCGCGGCGTAGCGGCGCTGCGGAATCGATTCGATGGCCTGGCCTTCAACGCCTTCGGTCTGTTGCGTGGTGCTTTCGCCGTATTTGAAACGGCCGGCGCCGCGACCTTCGACGCCGCGGCTGAAGCCTTCGGAGGAGACATCGGTGTCCCACTCGTCGCTGCCATAGCCCAGATAATCGACGCCGCACAGATCGACCAGCGATTCAAAGCCGAACTCATCGCGTAGTGCTTTGCAGCCGACATGCCAATCGCCATCCGGAAACTCGATGCCGACTTCGCCGCGCGGTTCTGCGACGGCGACAGTGGCGGCCGGGAAGCGCGCGCGCAGGCGCTCGACGAGGGCGTTGTCGGCCATGTCAGCGGACACCCTGAATGTTGTCACCGAAATTGGTGCCGCGGCGGATCTTTTTCTGCAGCTGGAGGATGCCGTAGACCAGCGCTTCTGCGGTCGGCGGACAGCCCGGTACGTAGACATCGACCGGGACGATGCGGTCGCAACCGCGCACCACCGAATAGGAATAGTGATAGTAGCCGCCGCCGTTGGCGCAGCTGCCCATCGAGATCACCCACTTCGGGTTGGGCATCTGGTCGTAGACCTTGCGCAGCGCCGGTGCCATCTTGTTGGTCAGCGTGCCAGCCACAATCATCACGTCGCTCTGCCGCGGTGAAGCGCGCGGCGCGAAGCCGAAGCGCTCGACATC
>JAYUIZ010000822.1:0-3767 GCA_043765595.1 Lysobacter sp.
ACGACACGTAACCCATTGATGCTTGGTTCGTCCTTACTATGGTCAGGTCAAAAAAGCGCCAAATTTTTGACTCATAAACAGTATTTCAGCAGCCTGCTAGGCCGAAGCGCGCATCCGCGTCGAAGCGCTGCTGGCGGCGGCACAGGAGGACCCGGCCCACCACTACATGCTCGGACTAGTCTGCAAGTATCTGCGCGACTGGCCCGCGTCGCTGCATCACAATCTGCGCGCATTGGCACTGCAGCCCGACGGCGAAGACGACAGCGAAGCTCCGCGCTGGAACGCCGCCATCGCCGCTACCGCATTGGGCGACTGGGCAGAGGCGCGGCGACAGTGGGCAGGTTGCGGAATCAACATCCCGGACGACGACGGCCCGATCGATACGAATTTCGATGTCGCCAGCCTGCGCCTGGAAGCGTGGGCTCAAGCTGAAACAGTATTCGCGCGGCGCATCGATCCGGTCCGTGCGCAGGTGATCAATGTGCCCCTGCCCGACAGCGGCTATCGATACGGCGACATCGTCCTCCACGACGGCGCATCCACCGGGCAGCGCCGCTTCCATCAGAGCATGGTGCCGGTATTGAACGTATTGCAGCGAATGGAAACCTCCGCGTACCCGACCTTCGCCGTGTTCGTGAATTGTCTACAGCGCGCGGATCTCGATGCATTGATCGAAGCGCGCGTGCCCGGCGTCGCATTCGTGGAGGATTCATCGCGCACTACTGTCTGCGCTGCAGCCACGGCGCACCGCATCGTCATCAGAACGACGACGTCGCGAATCATCGCAGCAACGCACAGGCCAATGCCGATGATCCAGGCCGATGGCGACCGGAACGCAATATCGGCGTCGCCGCGCAGAGCCGGCATTCGGTGACGCGCTTGATCGAACGATGGAAAACCGGCGGCCGCGGGCGTCGGCTCGATGCCGTGGACAGCCGCGATGCGATGCCGACCGTGCCGCCCGTTCGCGGCGAACAATGGTGGCTTTCGCCCGAAGACCGCAGCGCGAACGCCACTGGAAACAAGACCGGCAATATCAACGAAAACGCGACCGGGGACAGTGCCGACTGACGCCCGCCGATGTTGCAGCGCAGCTTGCCCCATCGGCCAATGTCGCCGCGGCGGGGCGTGTGGCCCACTGCAGACCTTGGCCACAGGAGGTTCCGTCGATGTCCGTCATCGCAAGACTCAAGCGTCCGCCTTTCTGCATTCACATTTCCCACATCCACATTTGCCGCACGCGCATTTCACGCATGTGCACGTCCAGTTTGCGCAGCGCATCCGTGGCAGTCGCACTGTTTGCGGCGTGGATCGCGGCGCCCGCTTTCGCGCAGTCCGAAGTCACCGGCTTCGGCAGCAATCCCGGCAATCTGCGCATGTTCAAGTATGTGCCCGGCACGCTGCCCGCGAACGCACCGCTGGTGGTCGCGCTGCACGGGTGCTCGCAGAGTGCCGCAAGCTATGATGCGGAGACCGGCTGGCAGCTGTTTGCGGATCGCTTCCGTTTCGCGCTGCTGTTGCCCCAACAGCAGAGCGCGAACAATTCCAGCGCCTGTTTCAACTGGTTCGAGACCGTCGACACCACCCGCGGCCAGGGCGAAACGCTGTCGATCAAGCAGATGGTCGACCGCATGGTCGCCGATCACGGCATCTCGCTTTCCCGCATCTACGTCACCGGTCTTTCTGCCGGCGGCGCGATGACCTCGACCCTCCTGGCCGCGTATCCGGATGTCTTCGCCGGCGGCGCCATCGTCGCGGGCATTCCGCACCGCTGCGCCACCAGCCAGAGCGCCGCTTTCAGCTGCATGAATCCGGGCAGCAACCTCACCCCGTCGCAGTGGGGCGACAAGGTGCGTGCTTCCTCTACCTGGACCGGACCGTGGCCGATCGTCTCGATCTGGCACGGCGACGGCGACTACGTCGTGCGCCCGATGAACCTGACCGAGAGCATGGAACAGTGGACCAACGTCCACGGCATCGATCAGACCCCGGAAGTCAGCGACACCGTCGGCGGTTTTCCGCACAGGGTCTACAAAAGCGCAACGGGACAGGCCCGGGTCGAAACCTACACCATCACCGGCATGGGTCACGGCACGCCGGTGGATCCCGGCACCGGCGAAACCCAGTGCGGTACCGCCGGTGCGTACATCCTCGATGTGAACCTGTGTTCGAGTTATTACATCGCGCGCTTCTTCGGTCTGGACAATCTCGACGGCACCGCACCGACTGCGACGATCACGTCCCCCGCGAACGGCGCGGCAGTGATCGGCAGCGTCGGCATTACCGCGAACGCCAGCGACAACATCGGCTTGGAGCGGGTCGAATTCCTGCTCGATGGCGCCCTGCTCGGCAGCGACGCCAGTGCGCCTTATGCCTACACGTGGAACAGCGCCTCCGCCAGCAACGGCGCGCATGCGCTGCAGGCGCGTGCGGTCGATCTCGCAGGCAATACCGGCAGTTCTGCAACGGTGAACGTGACCGTGAGCGGCGGCACCGGTGGCGGTGGCGGCACATCGCCGGTAACCGTGAACTTCGTGAACGAAGACGCCAACGACGGCTACGTCAAGGCTGCCAGCGGCGGCACCGCACCCGCGGTCGGCACGCTTGAATCGAATCTGGGTCTGGCCATCGGTCGGGGCAACGACGGCAAATTCAATCGCGCGATGCTGTCGTTCGACACCTCATCGCTGCCCGACGGCGCCACGGTCACATCCGCCACGCTCACCGTGACCTATCGCAGCGCGTCAGGCGACCCATGGAGCAACCCGGCTGGCAACACGCTGGTGATCGATGCGCACAGCGGCTGCCTTGGCAACTGCACGATCGAGACCGGCGACTGGGTGGCGACAACGACCACCAGCGCCGTCGCGCAGTTGCTGTCGTTCGCAGGCGGCACCAGAACCAGCAACCTGTTCGCGGAGCCGGGACTCGCGGCGATCAACAGGACCGGCCGCACGCAGCTGCGCCTGCACTTCGCCAGCAATCAGACATCGACGAACTATCTCTGGATCGACAAGGGCGCGGCGGCGACGCTGACGGTGACGTATCAGCCCTGAGCATCACTCGGCGTGGGATGCGGGAAGCAATGGCCACGCCAAATAATCATTTCCATTCTCATCACCCATCACCACTGTCGGCTCGCCAGCACTCGGGATCATCGCGTCGCAGCCGCGCTTCCAGTGCGGCAGCAAGCGGATGCGGTTCGCACGCGGGCAGGTCGCGAATGATCGACCACGGGGTATCCACCAGCACATGCCCTGTGTCGAACGCAGGCAAACCGTCGCGCCGGCGCAGGGCTTGCACTGCAAGCAGTTCGCCGGGGTAGACGCTGTCATAATAACTTTCGAATTCATACCAAATCCGGTCGGTAGAGCCTTTGCTGCGGCTGATATGGAACTCGGCCGCCTCGGCCATTGCCATGCCAAACTCCTCTCGGTCCGTGCTTTTCCATACATCGAGCAAGCGACGATAGACATCGATCATCGGCTTCGCCGGTGTGTAGTGCGTCGGGATGCCATAAGCCTGTGAAAGTAAGCCAATGAGAAAGGCGTCATTGGTGCCTTTGCCCCAGCCCTCTTTACGGATCACCGGCGCCTTCAGCCGCATGTCCTTGTGCGCGACCTGGATCAGGTAATACGCACACAAGCGCGCGCGTTCCCAATCCGACAGCATCGTGGGCCCCACCGCCATCATGCTGGTCTCGAAAGGTAACAGCAGGGTAGAGGCATCGCTTCGATACGTGCGGGTCGCAATTTTCAGAAAGTCCA
>JAYUIZ010000823.1:0-3766 GCA_043765595.1 Lysobacter sp.
CACTGCCACCGGGTCGTGGATGTTGCGGCTGCGCTTGCGCACCCACAGGCCGCCGAACGCGAGGCCGAGGATGAAAGCAGTCAGCATCAGCTCAAACGAATGTACGGTGGTTCCCAGCGCTTGGTTCAACAGCCGGATCCAGCCCACCTCGTACACAAAGGAACTGGCACCGGTGATCGCTGCGCCCGCCAGCATCAGGGTCTGGAACCTGCTCAAACGACGATCTTCGGCCTGCCCCTGTGTCGCATGCTCCGGAACACTGCTGGCCGGAACACTGCTGGAAGGCGGCGTCGCGATCGCAGCGACCGTATCAGGAACGGATGCCGCAACCTTCCAGGCCACCACGCCGACCAGCAGATTGATCACGCCTGCGACCATCACGGCGCCCGGCATCCCGATCCAAGGCAACAACAGGAACGTCGCCGCCAGCGCACCGGCGGCCGCACCGATACTGTTCGTGAAATAGAGGCCACCGAGGATTTCGCCATCCTGCTGCGGCGATACCCGCAGATAGCCGCCGCTCATCAGCGGGAAGGTCATGCCCAACAGCACGCTCTGCGGCGCGATCAACAGTGCGGCAGACCCCCATTGCCAGAAACGGATCGCGGATTCGTTCTGCAATGCCGGCAGAACCGTGTTCTGCGAGAACTCCATGTAACCGACGAACATCGGATGAAACACCAGCGCCGTAGCGCCAACGATCAGCTCGACGATCGCGTAGGAACGGATCAACCCCGACCAGCGTCCACCGCGTGCGCTGACCAGCCATGCGCCCGCTGCCATGCCGCCCATGAAAATCGCCAGCACCAGCGTCTGCGCATAAGCCGCATGCCCCAGGATCAGCCCGAGGTAGTGCGACCAGATCGCCTGATACACCAGACCGGCAAAGCCGGAGGCGACAAACAGCAACAGCAATGACCGCTCAAGGCGGGCCACAGGCATCTGCATCGGAACACACCTTTTCCCAGATCAACGGAAAGCATAGCCTGAATGCCCGCGACCTCTGCAACCACGCCAGTCAACATCCTGTGCAGACCAGCCCGACGCATCTTTGGAATTTGAACAATCCACTTTCCCTCGCCAGCCTGCACGGCGGATGCGATTATCCGCGGTGGGCGGTTGCCGATGAGTGGGCAACCCAGTGCCCGATCTGGGGCATGACCTGACTGACGATGTCAGTCGCCTACCAAGCTGACGTTCCACGTCACTTTTGGCCTCTTCCCAAACCGTGACATGAACCACATCCTGGGTCGCTCGTTCGCGACCGGGTACCGTTCAGGAATGTTGGCACGGCTTATGCGTGTGCTTCCTGTGCACGTGCTCAGCAGCACGGGCGCCCACTGATCCGAATCGCCGGCCACGGGGCACGTGAAAATTCCAGCCACACCACCACGCCACACCACTCCCGAGGGATCTCCCATGAAGAAGCAGCAAGGTTTCACCCTGATCGAACTGATGATCGTTGTCGCCATCATCGCCATCCTGGCCGCCATCGCTCTGCCGGCGTACCAGAATTACGTTGCCAAGTCGCAGTCGACCTCCGGCCTGGCTGACATTCGTGGCGGCGTGACCGCGTTCGAGGAAGGCATTCAGAGCGGTGAGCGCGTCGGTGCCGCCACGAACCCGGACGTCGGCCTGGCCGCGACCACCCCGCGTTGCACCATCGCCGTCGCTGGCGCCTGGACCGCCCCGTCGGGCCAGACCATCGCCTGCACCCTGAAGGGCAACCCGAACGTCGCCGGTAAGACTGTCACCCTGACCCGCGATGCGCAGGGCCAGTGGGTCTGCACCAACAACATCGGCAACTCGAACTACGAGCCGAACGGCTGCTAATCCCTGCCGTGGACGTTTCGTTCCGGAAAGGGGTGCTTCGGCACCCCTTTCCCTATTTAGCTAACTGATTAAACCGCTTTGTCCGCAATATCTCTACTCGACAGCACCACCAATCGACACATTCCGGGGGGAATCACTGCCATGCACACTGAACGCTCAAGCATTCAAGGATTCACGCTGATCGAATTGATGATCGTTGTCGCGATCATCGCCATTCTCGCCGCGATCGCGCTGCCGGCATATCAGATCTACGTGGGACGTTCGCAAGTCACTGCCGGACTGGCGGACATGCGCGGCGGCGTGGTGACATTTGAAGAACGCATCCAGAACGGCGACAGCGTGGGCAGCCCCGCCA
Source organism: Lysobacter sp. (assembly GCA_043765595.1). GTDB lineage: Bacteria > Pseudomonadota > Gammaproteobacteria > Xanthomonadales > Xanthomonadaceae > Lysobacter_I. The sequence goes on from JAYUIZ010000823.1 coordinate 2,189, forward strand.
ATGCCAATGACATCGGTCTGCCGCTGAATACCGTGCGTTGTAGCGCCATTACCCCGGCCGGCACTTGGGCGGGCACCAGCGGCCAGACCATTGCCTGCACCCTCGCCGGGAATCCCAACGTCGCGGGTAAAACGCTGACGCTGACCCGGGATGCCGAAGGACTCTGGAGCTGCAGCACCACGGTCGACGCGCTGTACCGCCCGAACGGTTGCTCCTGACACCAAGACGCTGCCGAGATAGAGGGCCGGCCCCGGTTACCGGTTGTTCGACCCGCTCTGCTGCTGGACTCGCTTGACTCCGCCAGCGTGCAGGTTCCAGTCGCTGTCGCAGACAGTTGTCTTGACATCAAACTTGCGCCTCGTATGCCTGCACATGGCATCACAAGATATCCCCCTGCGACTGCAAGCGCTCCGATCCGTGACGTACTCCCGGGGCTTGAACAGAAGCGGTACTATTTCCCGAAACTTCATGCCGTTTCGATGTTATTGTCGGGAGTGCATGATCCACTTGGGGTCTGCGGGGCGAGGGGCTGCATTGTGAACGTTGCTCACACATCCAATTTGATCGGTATCACCGGAATCGCCCGGCGATTGGTGCTGGATGGCGCTCTGGACGAGACCGTCGCCCGCGAGGCGCTTGATGCGGCCACGCGCGAACGCAAGCCCATCGCCAACTATCTGCGCGAACACAAATTGGTGACGCCGTCGCAGCTGACTGCTGCGAACTCGATCGAATTCGGCATGCCGCTGTTCGACCCAACGGTCATGGATCCAAGCCAGAGCGCGATCCGCCTGGTCAAGGAAGAATTGCTCCAGAAACACGTCGTGCTGCCGCTGTTCAAACGCGGCGGGCGGCTGTTCGTCGGCGTCTCCGATCCGACCAATACCGCTGCGCTCGATGAGCTGAAGTTCCACACCAATCTGCTGGTGGAACCGATCCTAGTCGACGAGGACACCATCAAGCGCACCATGCAGCTGTGGATGGAATCCAGCGATGCCCTGGGCAATCTGGACGATGCCGAGGGGCTGGACAATCTCGACGTCTCGAGCGGCGAAGACGAGGGCGGCAGCGACGGCGGCATCGACAGCAAGAACGACGACACGCCCGTGGTGAAGTTCATCAACAAGGTGCTGGTGGACGCCATCCGCCGCGGCGCTTCCGACATCCACTTTGAGCCCTACGAAACCGATTACCGCGTGCGCCTGCGCATCGACGGCATCCTCAAGCAGGTCGCGAAGGCGCCGGTCAAACTGAGCCAGCGCATCGCCGCGCGCCTGAAGGTGATGTCGCAGCTGGACATCGCCGAAAAGCGCGTACCGCAGGACGGCCGCATCAAACTCAATCTGTCCAAGACCCGGCAGATCGACTTCCGCGTCAGCACCCTGCCGACCCTGTTTGGCGAGAAAGTCGTGCTGCGTATCCTCGACGGCAGTGCGGCGAAGCTCGGCATCGAGAAACTCGGCTATGAGCCGCCTCAGCAGACGCTGTTCCTCGACGCGATCAAGAAACCCTACGGCATGGTGTTGGTGACCGGCCCCACCGGCTCCGGCAAGACCGTGTCGCTGTACACCGCGCAGG
>JAYUIZ010000824.1:0-3765 GCA_043765595.1 Lysobacter sp.
GATGTTCGGCTTCCAGCGCATCGGCGACAGCGCCTGGCAGGCCGCCGACATGCGCGCGCGCGGCTTTCTGTTGGGCGCCACCGCCGGCCGCACCACCCTCAACGGCGAAGGCCTGCAGCACGAAGACGGCCACAGCCATCTGCTGGCAGGCGCGATTCCGAACTGCAAATCCTACGATCCGACCTTCGGTTTTGAAGTCGCGGTGATCCTGCAGCACGGCATGCAGCGCATGCTCACCGAGCAGCAGGATGAGTACTACTACCTCACCCTGATGAATGAAAACTACGCCCACCCGGACATGCCCGAAGGCGCGGCCGACGGCATTATCAAGGGCATGTATCTACTCAAGGACGCCGGCAAGCCGAAGAAAGGCGAACTGCGCGTGCAGCTGCTGGGCAGCGGCACGATTCTGCGTGAAGCCATCGCTGCGGCTGAATTATTGGACAAGGATTTTGGTGTGACGGCGGATATCTGGAGCTGCCCGAGTTTTACCGAACTGCGCCGCGACGGGTTTGATGTTGAACGGTGGAATCGCTTGAATCCTGAGGCGAAGACACCGCGTAAGGCGTATGTGACTGAGTTGCTGGAAGGGCGTCAGGGGCCGGCGGTCGCTGCGACGGACTACGTGCGTGCGTTTGCGGATCAGATCAGAGCGTTTGTGCCGATGCGGTATACGGTGTTGGGCACGGATGGGTTTGGGCGCAGCGATACGCGCGCGAATTTGCGCCGGCATTTCGAGGTGGATCGGTATTACATTGCGCATGCGGCTGTGGATGCGCTGGCTAAGGAGGGGAAGATGACTGGGAAGGATGTTTTGAGAGCGATTAAGCTTTATCGGATTGATGTTGAAAAAGGGAATCCGATCGCCGCCTGACCACTGGCCCTTCAACTAGAAAATACGGTATCGAGCGCCAAAAGCAAGGGCGGCCCATAGATGTCCTTGTCTTACCCGGATATCAGCGGTTTTTCTTTCTCCCCGCCTGCGGGGAGAAAGTGCCGAAGGGCAGATGAGGGCGCTTGCGCTGTGATTAATCAACAAGGACGGGTATGCAATCGCCAAATATGAGCGCCATATTTCCCATACCCAAAATTGCCGCGATGCTCCAAGCACTTGGAGCATCCGAAGTACTCATCAAGCATCTTGCGCCAAACGATAACAGCAAGAACCAGATCTATCTTTCCGGCGACATTTCCTCGCTTGGCCTGATTCCAGCGGGCGAAGTGGTGTTCCATCCGGGAACATCGATGAAAACCGGAGCGGGTAGCCGCGGCCCGATCTTCCGGGCAGGAGTGAACCTCTGGTGGCTTTCATCCGATGGATCAATTTCACCCGCATCGAATTCAAAACTCATTCTCTATCCGCAGTACAGCGAAGTCCGCCTTTCAGGATTTCTTTCAGCCTGCAACGCGGCACCATCAACACTATTTGACCCCCACAAGCGCGGGCGTGAGCCAGGCCGGATTTTGATCCTCGCCCCTCTGCCTGATGGCAGGGTGATTGCAGCAGCCTTTCCGGCCGATTCCAATGAGGCAAATGCGATACGACCTGTACCAGGCGAACCCTATGGTGTACTTCGCCGTTTCGAACTCGCGGCTGCTGACACCGCATCTTCCGAAGATGTCCTCCTTGCAGAACTGAAGCGCATCCATCTGCTTGGCTGGCTGGACCCGGAATATCTTTCACGCGACGGCACGCGCCGTCCGTGTCGTGGCACGAACTGTGGTGGAGTCACGCTTGAGACGCATCTTGGAATTACCGCAAACGGTTATTCAGAACCTGATTTCCATGGCTGGGAAGTAAAACAACACAATGTTGGTTCATGGACTCGTGAATCAGCAAGTCGCGTGACGCTGATGACGCCAGAGCCCTCAGGTGGTGCATACGTCGAACAGGGGCCAAGATACTTCGTCCGTACATGGGGGTACCCCGATCAGCGGGGCCGCGCAGATCGTCTGAACTTCGGCGGTATCTATCGCGTCGGTGGCGTGAAAAACGAACGCACCCGACTTCGACTTGCACTCGCAGGTTATGACGAAGAAACTGGAACGTTCGAAGGTGATGGCGCAGTCATGCTAGTCGATGCAGCAGAACAAATTGCAGCCTCTTGGAGTTTTGCCAAACTCATTGATCACTGGAAGCGGAAACACGCCAAGGCCGTGTTTGTGCCATCCATCGTGAAGAAAATCCCTTCCATCCAATATCAGTACGGTTCAAGGGTTGCACTTGCCACCGGTGGACGATTCAGTTTTCTGCTCAGAGCGTTCGCTTACGGATCAGTGCATTACGATCCAGGTATCAAGCTCGAAGGTGTATCAGGCCCGGACGAAAAACTGAAGCGCAGAAGCCAGTTCCGTATCGACAGCCGTCAACTTAGTTCACTGTACGAGTCATACCGACAGGTCGATCTGCTGCCTCCCTAACGCTTAGGCGTCACGCTTTCCCTGCAAGACTTCCTTGACAAGAAGCTGCAGCCGCAGGTACTGCTCATACTCTGGTTTCCCTCGAAGCTTGCATTCCCTGATATGTAGCGACCTCCATCCGAGAGCCAGCAAATCTCTGTCGACGCGCCTGTCACGCATTCGATTGGCATCGATCTTGGCTTTCCAGAACTCCGTTCTGGTCTTGGGAAGCCTGAACAGATGGCAGTTGTGTCCATGCCAGAAGCAACCGTCAACAAAGACCACAGTGCTGTGGCGGTGAAAAACCAGATCAGGGCGCCCCGGCAGGCCTGCTCCACCTAACCTATATCTCAACCCGGACGCATGCAACGCACGGCGGACCCGGATCTCGATAGCCGTATCTTTGCCCTTGATACGGGACATCTGCTTCGACCGTTTCTCAGGACTGACGATATCCAATGCTTATGCCGCCTTTCTGACCCGCTTCTCTGGCTGTTTCTGTAAGGCCTCCAAGTGCCGGACCATCATGCCAGCAACTTCAGCAATGACAGGGACTACTACGGAGTTCCCGAACTGTTTGTAGGCACGAGTATCGGAGACAGGAATACGAAAGTCATCATCGAAGCCCATAAGACGCGCACACTCCCGCGGCGTCAAGCGACGCGGGTTCCTCTTTGAGCCTTGCGACACAAGAATCTCGGAGCCATCCTTGTAATAGCGTGCGGAAAGCGTGCGCGCCGTATCCTTACCTGTGACCAAGCCAAAACCAAAGCCATTGCCCTTCTCCCGGTGCTTGATTGCGTAGTTCTGCAGATATTCCCAGAGCTTGTCTGACAGCGTATATCGGCCCGAGACCGCACCCCGCTTGCCCTCGATGCAACTCCAGTCCAAGGGTTCGCTTCCGTCCTGCGGGTGGAGAATGGACTTGAGCTTTGGCCCATCCTCAATCCGGGGGAGGTTGATCCCATCCCAATCGAAAGGAGGCGCATCCCGGAACCCAACAATGATGATCCGTTCGCGATGCTGGGGCACAAAATGCTTGCCGTTGATGACCCTGTACGAAACCTCGTAACCAAGCTCATTCCTAAGGACATCGATAATCGTAGCGAGTGTCCGGCCTTTGTCATGGCTGATCAGGTTTTTCACGTTCTCAAGCAGGAAGGACTTTGGCTGCTTCTCGGCAATGATTCTTGCCACATCGAAAAAAAGTGTGCCCTGCGTTTTGTCTAAAAAACCATGCGGCCGGCCGAGCGCGTTCTTTTTTGAAACGCCAGAACCGTCAGGCGTTGGCATATCAGGGAAACAGAACCACCGGCCTATGTCGCCGATGCGATCAGACAGCGGCTTTTACCGTTGCAATCATCG
>JAYUIZ010000825.1:0-3759 GCA_043765595.1 Lysobacter sp.
GGGTCGAGCGCATTGGGCAACTCAAATTCGACCGTCACCTTGCTTCCGGCGCGATCAATGGCAAAGGGCACCACCACCGGAAAATTCTCGGCTTTGGGGGCAGACTTGTGCGGCGCGCAAGCCATAAGCGATAGGGCGACACCCAATACGAGTGCGTTGATCGGGCGCAAGGCGGTCTCCTTTCAGCTTGGGACGCCAGTGTATGCCGGGACCGATTCCGCTTTCCAAACCATCGTTCTATCGCGGAATTTGAAGCTCTGCACATCTCGATGCAGAACTTGTCCTACTCCTTCGCTAGTTCGGCAACGCTGCTGGCAATGTGAATTTCGCGCAGCGCTCCGCTTGTTGGGCGATTCCGGTCGTTCCACCTCAATCTCGAACCCAAGATGCCGACTCAGGTGCGGCAGGCGGGACGGATTGGAGTGGCGGGTCTCCCGTTCGTAGCGCAGCCGGTCATCGGCCCACAGCCGGAACGTCGTTGCCGAGATCGCGTCCGCCCATTCGCCTCGCAACGGCTGCACGTCCGAGACCACTTTCGCCGCTGCCAAGTTCATATGCCCCAGCGTTACCGCGCAGCGGGTCCGGTAGTGCAACGACAAATGGCAGCGCGGCCGCGCGGGCCGGCTCAGCTCTGCAGCAGCCGGCCACCTTCCACCGGCAGCACATGGCCAGTGGTGTAGCCGGCACCCTGCAGCAGCCACAGCACCGCGTCGGCGATATCGTCTTCGCTGCCGGTACGCGCCAGCGGCGTGCGTGCCAGCAAAGCGGACTTCGCGGCTTCGGCCTTGCCTTCCTCCGGCCAGAGGATCGCCCCGGGCGCGATGGCGTTGACGCGCACGTCCGGTGCCAGTTCCAGCGCCAGCGCGCGCGTGGCGGCTACCAGCGCGGCCTTGCTCATGCAGTACACAACGTGATCGCGCAGCGGGCGTTCGGCGTAGATATCGACAAGGTTGACGATGGCCCCGCGTGCCGCCTTCAGGTGCGGCGCCGCTGCCTGGGCGAGGATTAGCGGCGCGCGGGCGTTGATCAGGAACTGCGCGTCCCAGTCGGCAGGCGTGATGGTACCCAGCGGCGTCGGCGAGAACGCCGAGGCGTTGTTCACCAGCGCATCCAGCCGGCCGTAGCGGCCCAAGGTGTGCGCCACCAGCTCGGGCAGGCGGTCGTATTCGGCCAGATCGGCCTGCAGGGCCAGCACGCTGCCCGCGCGATCGGCGTCCAGTTGCGCGACCAGTGCTGCCATGTCGGCCGCGGAGTGGCGGTAATGCAGTGCCAGATCGTAACCGGCTACATGCAGGCGGCGCGCGATGGCGGCACCGAGGCGGCGCGCGGCGCCGGTGACCAAGGCGACGGGGCGGTGTGAGGGCATTGGGGGTTCCGGAGGATCGATTCGGCGGTTATTTGATCATAGTCAAAAGCCCGAAGTCGTTGCTGACGCAAGCTCGCATGCATCCAGACTGGAGTACCGCCATGCATCCGATCCTCTCCGAACTGTTCACCAAGCCGGTCGGTTGGATGACCCTCGGCGGTGTCGCTTTCATAATCGGCCTTAGCTTCTACCTGTGGTGGTTCGCGCGCAGGGGGATTCACAAAGAAATGCGCGGCGAGTGAATACGGCCTCCGGCATCGATCCGCGCGCTGCGGTCTAAGCGCCGCGGGCATCTGGATTCGTTATTCTGTGCGCCCAACGCACCCGAGCGACCGCATGCAGTACGACGACGATCCCGACTCCGATGCCAGGGCGCACAGCGAGCGTCTGGCGTCGCTGATCCGGAATCAGATCGCGACCAACGGCGGGGCGCTCCCGTTCTGGCGGTTCATGGAGTTGGCGCTGTACGCGCCGGGGCTGGGCTATTACAGCGCCGGCGCCACCAAGCTGGGCCCGGGCGGCGATTTCGTCACCGCGCCGGAGCTCGGCCCGCTGTTCGCCGAATGCGTGGCCGATGCGCTGGCGCCGGTACTGCGTCCGCTCGGCGACGATGCGGTGTTCATGGAAATCGGCGGCGGCACCGGTGCGTTCGCCGAAGCCGCGATCGGGCGGCTGCTCGCCACCGGCGCAATGCCGGCGCGCTACGCGATCCTCGAACCCAGCGCCGATCTGCGCGAACGCCAGCGTGAGCGCCTGCAGGCGCGTTTGCCGCCGGAGACTTTCGCGCGCGTGGAATGGCTGCAGACGCCGATCGACGAACCCTGGAACGGGGTGGTGTTCGCGAACGAAGTGATCGATGCGCTGCCGACCTCGCGCTTCACCGTGCGCGAAGGCGAAATCTACGAGGAACATGTCGCTCTGGATGCGCATGACGCTTTCGTACGCGTGGATCGTCCCGCGGATGCGCTGCTGGGCGCAGCGGTGCGTCATGTCGAACGCCGCTGCGAGCACCCGTTCCGCGATGGTTATCGCTCGGAAGTGCTGCCGCAGCTGCCGTATTGGCTGCAGGCGGTGATTGGCGGACTGGATACCGGCGCGCTGCTGCTAATCGATTATGGTCATACGCGTCGCGAGTATTACGATCCGCGCCGTGAGGACGGCACCCTGCGCGCTTTCCATCGCCATCGCATGACCGATGATGTCTTCGCCCGCGTGGGCCTGCAGGATGTCACCGTGTCGGTTGATTTCACGGCACTGGCGGAGGCCGGTACCAACGCGGGCCTTGAATTCTCCGGATACTGTTCGCAGGCGAGTTTCCTGATCGGCAATGGCCTCGAACAGCGCTTGGGCGATTACGAAAGCCATAGCGCAGACGAGGTCGCGCGCTATGCGTTCCGCCAGCAGGCGAAAAAACTCACGCTGCCCGGCGAGATGGGCGAACGCTTCCAGGCGATCGGTTTCGCGCGCAAATCCAGCCTCGACCATGCCTTCCTGGTCGGCGACCTGAGTTTTCGTCTGTGAGCCGCCACCTATGAATATCGACAAAAACACGTGCGCGCCGCGCATCGGCCGTTCCCTGAAACCTTTCCGCCGGCCGGTGCTGTGGTCCGCGCTGTGGTGCGTCGCGGTGTCGCTGGTGGTGGTGTTGTCGCTGATTCCGATGCCGGATCTCGGTCAGCTGCCATCGGGTACCGACAAGGTCGAGCATTTCCTCACCTATGCCGCACTCGCTGCCGGTGCGGTGCAGCTATATCCGCGCTGGCGTTCGCTGCTCAGCGTAGGCGTGGCGCTGGTGCTGATGGGCATCGGTCTGGAATACGCGCAGGGCGCGCTGACCGAGTACCGGATGATGGACCGCATGGACGCGCTGGCGAACACGCTTGGCGTGATCGCCGGCCTCGGCACGAAGCTCACGCCGTGGCGTGATCTGTTGCTGAAGCTCGATAACCGCTGAGGCGGATGCTCCAAAGCCCCTGTGGCAGCGACGCAAGTTGCGATGGGTAACGAGGGACTGCGGGAGCGACGCAAGTCGCGACGGACAGAGGCAAGTCTTGACCATCCTTCGGCTGTCTAAAGCCTGCAGACTTGTCGCGACTTGCGTTGTTCCCACAGGGGCTTGGAGGTTGCGGGCCTCGGGGACTATGTCGATGTTTTCCGCGCTCGCCGTATCGCATCGATTTGCGCCAGCTGCAGCGCTTCGCTCAAGGCCAGGTCTTGCGGACCGTCATTCATCACCTCCGCGTCGCGTCCGATAGCCTGTGGGAGCGACGCAAGTCGCGACGACGGACAGAGGTAAGTCTTGACCAGCCTTCGGCTGTCTAGAGCCTGCAAGCTAGTCGCGACTTGCGTTGTTCCCACAGGGGCTTGGAGGTTGCGGGCCTCGGGGACTATGT
>JAYUIZ010000826.1:0-3750 GCA_043765595.1 Lysobacter sp.
CCGGGCCGGCGTGGATCACCAGCGCGCGACCAAGGATATCGTTCGACGCGCCGCTGCCCAGGGTGGCGCCCATCAAGCGCAGATCGACGCGGGCCACGCCGCTGGCGTTGGACGTGAGGTTGTCCATGTCGCCGAGGTGATGCACCGGCGTGCCGGCGCGGCCGTGCGCGGACGCGGACGGATTGAAATGACCGCCGGCGCTGCTGCCGTCAGCGGCGCTGCAGTCGCCCCGTTCGTGGACATGGATCGCGTGGGTGCCGCCGCGGCCCAGACCGCCGAGTTCGCCTTCGATGCGCACGCCGCCATCGATGGCTGTGATCGCCAGCCTGCCGCTGACCAGGCTGGCTGAAGCTGGCGCGATATTCGCCTGCGCGCGCTGCACGCGATGCTGTGGCTGCGCGGGCGCAACGGGTTTCGGCGGTGGCGCGCTGGCACAGGCGGCGAGCGAAGCGGAAAGGATCGAGACCACGAGAATGCGGGTCGGCGTCATGAGGACAACTCCTGCGATGCGGGGGAATTGATCATAGTGATTCAGTCCGTGGAAGGAAGTCTGAATCCGCAATGTGCACGTCAGGTGCACCTTCAGGCGCAAACGCATTCATAAATGCATTCGTAGGAGGGCCTTCAGGCTCGATCTCTTCCGCGACGCCTTTGCATGACCTGATCCCGGCTGAAAAGCTCGGGGCTGAAGCCCCTCCTACGGTGCGATGCATCGCATTTGAAGATCCTCGGATGCATCGGCTGACACCGCGGGATGAACGCAAATCGGCCACCCGAAACCTCGTAGGAGGGCCTTCAGGCCCGAGCTCTTCCGAAACGCCTTTACGTAACCTCATCGGCGCTGAAACGAGCTCTTCCGGGACGCCTTTAAGTAAGCTCATCGGCGCTGAAAAGCTCGGGGATGAAGCCCCTCCTACGCAGGGCTATGCCGGTTTGCGCGGTTTGCGGCCCGATCCCAGTTTGCGCGTCAGCGTATTGCGGCCCAAGCCCAGTTTGGCGGCGGCTTCGGAGCGATGGCCGCCGGTGTGCGCCAAGGCTGCATCGAACAGCGCCTTGTCGAACATTGCGCGGGCTTCGGCGTTGAGATCAACGCTGCCCGCGTCCAGCCGCGCGCGCGCCCAAGCGCTGAGCGCAGATTCCCAATCCGATGTCGCCGACGAAACATCCGCGGTCGAACCGACGTTCACGGCGAACGCTGCATCGATAAAGACCTCCTCAATGTCGGCCCGCGCGATCACATCGCCTGGCGCCAGCGCGGCCAGTCGCCAGCACAGGTTTTCGAGTTCGCGCACATTGCCCGGCCAGTCGTGCGCAAGCATTCGCTGCAGCGCCGCGGGCGCGAAGCGTTTAACCGGCGCGTCGAATTTCAACGCCGCCGCGCGCATGAAGCGTTCGGCCAAGCGCGGGATGTCCTCGCGTCGCGCGCGCAGCGGCGGCAGCTGCAGCCGCACCACGTCCAGCCTATGCAGCAGGTCGGCGCGGAAGCGGCCCTCCGCGACCAGCGCGTTGAGGTTCTGGTGGGTCGCGGCGATCACCCGCACGTCGACGCGGATCAGTTCGCGGCCGCCGACGCGGAAGAATTCGTTCTCGGCCAGCACCCGCAGCAGTCGCGTCTGCAGCGGCAGCGGCATGTCGCCAATTTCGTCGAGAAACAATGTGCCGCCGTCGGCCTGCTCGAAGCGGCCGACGTGGCGCCGCGCGGCGCCGGTGAACGCGCCGGCCTCGTGGCCGAACAGCTCGCTTTCCAGCAGTTCCGACGGAACCGCCGCAGTATTCAACGCGATGAACGGCTTGCGCGCGCGCGGCGATTCGCGGTGCAGCGCGCGCGCCACCAGCTCCTTGCCGGTGCCGGTTTCGCCGGTCACCAACACGCCCAGCGGCGCCTGCGCCAAGCGGCCAATCGCGCGGAACAGCGCCTGCATCGCCGGCGTATCGCCGACCAGCGCATCGCCGATTGCAACGTCGATCGCGGGCGTCTGTTCGACGGACAGCGCATCGGCGCGTCGCGCGCGACCGGGCGCCAGCGCCTGCGCTGCCAGCGCGACCGCGGCGTCGAGATCGAAGGGTTTCGACAGAAATTCATGCGCGCCGCCGCGGAACGCACCAGCGGTACTGGCGATATCGGTGTACGCGCTCATCACGATCACCGGCAGCTGCGGGTGTTTCGCCTTGATCGCATCCAGCAGCACCAGGCCATCGTCGCCTGGCATGCGTACGTCTGTGAACAGCAAATCTGGCGGCGCGCGGCCAGCGATCGCATCCAGCACGCCGCTCGCGGAATCGAAGGCAGTGACTTGGTAGCCAGCTTCGCGCAGCGCGGTGGCGAGGACGAAACGCACCGAGCGATCATCGTCCACCACCCACACCGCAGAGGCGTCGTGCGTCGTGGTGTCGTGCCGCGCGGCCTCATACGTCATTGTTGTGCGCCTTCATGGTTGTGCGCCTTCATGGATTCGACATCGTCGTGCGGATGCAGCGGCGCGAACGGCAGCACCACCGTGAACACGGTATGCCCGGGCCGCGAGCGGTAGCTCAGCGAGCCTCGATGCTCGCGCGCGACCTGCTGCGCCAGCGCCAGACCCAGGCCGGTACCCTCGGCGCGACCGCTGACCAGCGGCAAAAACACCTGCTCCGCCAGCGCATCGGGCACGCCACGACCGTCGTCTGCAATCTCCAGCCGCAGCGCGCGCGCATGCGCCACGTCGCCAATGCGCACGCCATGCTCCACGCGCGTGCGCAGGCTCACGTTGGCTGCGCCGGCCTCGATCGCATTGCGCACCAGATTCCACAGCGCCTGGGTCAGACGATCGGCATCGCCGGGCAATTCCGGGAGCGACGGGTCGTAGTCGCGAATCAGTTTCACCGCCCAGCCGGCGTCGCTTTCGGCCAGCCGCAGCACCCGCTCCAGCACCCCATGGATGTTCAGCGGCTCATGCGCGCGTGCAGGCTGCGGCGACAGCAGTTGATCGATGAGTTCGGTCAGCCGCGCGACTTCGGATTCGATCAGGCTGGTAAGTTCGCGCGACTCGTCGCTCTCGACGCGGCGGGCCAACAATTGCGCCGCGCCCTTCAAGCCGGCCAATGGATTGCGCAGCTCGTGCGCCAGACCCTTCAGCGCCGCCGACAGCGCCGATGGCAGCACGGATGCAGGATCGTCGCCCGGAAACTCGTCCACCGGATGCGCCTCGATCCACCAGCCGCCGTCCGTGCGCTGCGACAGCAGGGCATCCGCGTACGGCCGGTTCTCGCTGCCCGGGAAGCCGAAATGCAGCCGCCGCAGGCGTATCTGCTCGCCGGCCGGCGGCTCGGCCAGCATCCGCGCCAGCCGCTGGCCTTCTACCTCGAACGCCGCTAGCGGCACGCCCGCCAAGCGCCGCTGGCTCACGCCCAGCCAGCGCGCGAACGCCAGATTGCCGCCCGCCACCCGGCCCGCGGCATCGCACCAGGCGATGGGCGTAGTCAGGGCATCGAAGGACGCGGTGTCGAGCGCGGCGGCGGGACTGGCGAGGCTGGAAGTGGATGGCATTGCACCAATCTAGTGCAAGCTGGCCGGGAGCGCGAGCGGGAACGAAGTGAGCTGAGCTTCCCGAATGTCTTACGCCTTGTCGCTGGCCTTGTCGCTGGCCTTGCCGGCGAACGCGGCGAACCCGCTCACGAATTCCGCCAGCAGCTTGCGCGTGAAACCAAATGAAGTACTCAATATGTCATGGTCATGCAAGGCACCACCTGAGTAGAGTTCTGCTAAATAGG
>JAYUIZ010000827.1:0-1319 GCA_043765595.1 Lysobacter sp.
GTCGGGCGGATGCCCGACGGCACGATGAGCGTCGATGCGCCGCTGCACATCGGTCTGCGCCAGGGCGGCGAGCGGCACGTGCAGGTGCACGCGGGTGGCAAGGCCTCGCTCAGCCATTACCGGGTGCTGGAGCGCCGCGGCGGGCATTCGTACTGCGAAGTGCGGATCGAGACCGGCCGCACCCACCAGATCCGCGTCCATGCCCAGCACATCGGTCATTCGGTGGCGGGCGACGACAAGTACGGCGATCCCGCGGTCAACAAGCGTCTGCGCGAGCAGATCGGCCTGAAACGTTTGTTCCTGCATGCTGCATCGCTGGAATTCGCGCTGGACGGCGGCCGTGAACCGTATCTGCTGGATGCGCCGCTGGCGCCGGAGTTGGTGGACGCGCTGGATCGGCTGAAGTAACACATCGAAAGGCCCGGATCGTCGAGAACGATCCGGGCTTTATCGTGCAAGGCAGTGCAGCAGGTCTCAAGTGCAGCAGGTCTCAAACGCGAGGTTCAACGCGCTGCGCTTACCGAACCTCGTGGCGCCAGATCTCGCCGCTGTCGGTGATGGCCCAGGCGTTGCCGGCGGCGTCCACGCCCACCCGCTTGCCGGCACCCTGAACATCCACCCATGCACCCGTGTTGTTCCAGCGATGGATCGCGTTGCCGTCGCCCTTGCCGCGTTTACAGGTGACGCCGTAAATGTTTCCGCCGTTCGCGGCGACATCGGTGAAGCAACCCGGACGCTTCTGCCAGTAGCCGCCGCCGTAAGTGGTCCACTCGAAGACCTGCCCCTGCGCGTTGACCACCCATGCGGTGCGGCCCACCGAAATGCGTACCGCGGCGCCGGGCATTTCTTCCCAGCCGCAGAAGTCCTTGGCACCGCCGGCGATTCCGGAATTCGGACACGGCATGGCGCGCGCGATGCCGTTGCCGCCTTCGCCGTTCGGCTGCGATGTAATGACCCAGATCCCCGCCTGGCCGGCGGCGATGTCGGTGATCGGCTGGTCGTCGGGCGTACCGCGTTTGATCCACTCGCCGTCGTTGATGCTGCTGTACAACATCGCGTCGCCGCCGACGGTGTAGCTGTTGCCGGCGTAGGTGGCGATGGCGCTGCCGTGGCCGGCAACGCTCAGCGGCGCGAACTCGGCTTCGTTCCAGCGGTAGAAGCGCGAGGAGCCGCGACTGTTGGGCACCACATCGCAGCCGGTCACGTACACGACCCCGTTACCGCCGCCAGCGATGTCGCGCGCGCAGCCGGGCGCACGCACCCAGTAGGATCTCTGTTCGACGTATACGTCGCCGGCGCGAACCGTTGCGTCGACAGGC
>JAYUIZ010000828.1:0-1319 GCA_043765595.1 Lysobacter sp.
AAGGTGTCGTAGGCACCGTCGATCAATGCCTGCGGAATGCCGTGGCCATGGATGCCGGCGAATCCCCACTCGCGGTAGGCCGCGCCCAACTCGGCGACGAAAGCCTCACGGTCGGTGTCAAAGCGGCGGATGTCGAGGGTTGGGATGTAAGGGGCGGAAGCCTGGGTCATGTCGTTCTGTCGTCCTGGAATACTGGGTCAAGATTAACGCTGTCGCGCCGGACCGGCACAGGCGATGCGGAATTCTGGTCGTGGACGGATAGGCCGTCCTTGACTGCGATCAAAACACTGGCGAAGCGACCGGTCAGACCGCTGCGCGAACCGCATCGGCCAGCCGCTCCAGCGTGGATTGCATCAGATGTGCGTCGTCGGCTTCGACCGTCACCCGCACCACTGGCTCGGTGCCTGAGGGGCGGAGAAAGGCGCGCCCCCTGCCAAGCACCGCCGCCTGGGCCGCGGCCAGCGCCGATTTCACGCTGTCGGCCTCGGCCGGCCTGATGCCTGCGGCTACTTTTACGTTTACGGTCTTCTGCGGCACCTTGCCGAGGCCGGTCAGCACCTGCTGCAGGCTCAGGCCGCGCCGGCGCAGCACTTCCAGCACCTGCAGGGCGCTGATGATGCCGTCGCCGGAGCTGACCCGGTCCAAGCACAACAGATGGCCGGAAGTTTCGCCGCCCAGCACGCCGCCGTGTTCCAGCAGCGCCTGATGGACGTAGCGATCGCCGACCTTGGTGCGCATGAAGGTGATGCCGCGTTCGCCGAATGCGCGCTCCAGGCCGTAATTGGTCATGAGCGTGCCGACCACCGGGCCGCGCAGGCGACCGCTGGCCTGCCAGTCGCTGGCGAGCACATACAGCAAGTCGTCGCCGTCGCGCACGATGCCGTCGCTGTCTACGAACAGCAGCCGGTCGCCATCGCCATCGAAGGCGATGCCAAGCTCAGCGCCGCTGGCCAGGACGCGCGCGACCAGGGCATCCGGATGGGTCGAACCGACGCCGTCGTTGATGTTGACGCCGTTGGGGTCGACGCCGATGGCGTCGACCTGGGCGCCGAGTTCGCGCAGCACCAGCGGACCGATCTGATAGGTCGCGCCGTGGGCGCAGTCGACCACGATCTTCATGCCGCCCAGATCGAAACGTCGCGGCACCGAACTTTTGCAGGCTTCGACATAGCGGCCGATGGTGTCGCGAGTGCGCACGGCTTTGCCGAGCTGCTCGGACGACACCGTGCTGAACGGTTTTTCGAGCGCGGCCTCGATCGCAAGCTCGGTCGCGTCGTCGAGTTTCTCGCCCTCGGCCGAAAAGAATTTGATGCCGTTGT
>JAYUIZ010000829.1:0-11876 GCA_043765595.1 Lysobacter sp.
TGAAATTTTCATGACGCCATGATCGGAACGGTCCGGTTCTGCAACCCTTCTGCAACATCTGCATCGACATCGACATCGACATCGACATCGACATCGACAGGGACAAGGACAAGGACAAACGACAAACGACAAACCGGCAGCGCATCACCCGACCAACTTCGTAGACATACCCCCTTTGAAAAAGGGGGTCGACATCGCGCTGCGATGGCGGGGGGATTTGCTCCTGGCCGACCAGGCACAGGAAATCATCCCTGCAGCATCACCGCCGCGCGCCCATCGGCAACGACGTTGCCCGCATGCACGATACGAAACGAATACTGCTGACTGGCCGCACTTTCGGCCAACAATTCGGCCTCGCATTCCAACGCATCCGCCAGATCGTCGATGCGGGCGACATGCAATTGCACATCGCGCAGCGCGACCAGGAAACCGACCTTCGGCGCGCAGCCGGCCGCAGCGCCGCGCAGCCCGCCGTGGACCGCCATTGCCTGCGCGCCGTATTCGCACAGATGCACCGCGCGCAAACAACCGTCGCTGCGCAGCGGATGCGCGGCATCGCGATGGCCGCTGCTGCGCAAGCGGATGCGCTGCGCGTCCCAGTCGACAACCTCATCCCACAGGCACATCGCGCCCTTGTGCGGGATCATCGCTTCGATGTCGTGGCGTGCAATCACGCAGCCGCTCCCGTAGGAGGGCCTTCAGGCCCGAGCTGTGCTGCAGGAGGGCCTTGACCGTAAGAGCTCGGGCCTGAAGGCCCTCCTACAAGGCCTGAAGGCCTTCCTACAGCAGGATTCACCGCATGTCTGGCGATCAACAGCGCCAGCACGAAATTGCCGACCACGCCCAGGGTCACCGTCACCCCGATCGCACGCAGCACCGGAATGCTGGACAGCGCCAGCAGGAAGAACACCAGCAGGGTCATCAGGCTGCAGACGATCAGCGCGTGCAGGGTGCGCAGCTGGTCTTGGTAATCGTCGCCGGCATGTTCAAAGAACAGTGCGTAATCTAGGCCCAGGCCTGCCGCGAGAATCAGTGCGACCAGATGGAACAGGGTCAGTTCGATACCGCAGCCGCGCAGCACCGCGAGGATCAGCAGCGTGGTCAGCGCCATCGGCAGCAGCACCCGTAATGCGCGGCGCGGCGTGCGCAGCGCCAGCCACACGGTGGCCGCAAGCAGCAGCGCGGCGATGGCCAGCGCCAGCAGCACGCGCTCGCGATAGGCTTCCACCAGCGATTCCGATGCGGTCTTGAGGTCGAGCAGTTCGACGCCGGGCGCATTCACCGCGCGCGCGACCGCCTCCGGATCGATCAGGCCGGTCATCGATATCAATGCGGTGGCATGGTCCTGGTTTTCGAGCAGCAGCCCGCCAACGCGCGTCGCCAGCGGCGTGCCGGCAAGATCGCGCACGCTGAGCGGCACGGCGGTGCGCGCGCGTTCGACATCGGCGACGAAATCCTCGAACGCGTCGCTGCGGAAGGGCGTGGCCGCGACGGCGGTATCCAGCGCTGTGCGCAGCGCGTCCGGCGCAGGAAGATTCGCTTGGCGCGCGCGCTGGGTCGCGGCGCTGGGCAAGGTCCGCGCCACGCTGTCGTAGCCGGCGATGGCCTTGCGTTCGATCAGCGCATCGAGCTTCGGATGCAGGGTTTCGACCCGCTGCAGCGCGTCTTCCGCATCGGCGCCGCGCACCGCCAGCAGATAGCGCACGTCCGGAGCTCCCAGTTCCTCGCGCAGATGCGCGTCGCGCGCGAGCGCATCCGCCGGCACCGGCGTGAGTTTGGACAGATCGTTCTGCCAGAACGCACCGGGCGCGAACGCGACGATGGCGATGCAGATGGCGGCCAACGACGCGAGCTGCCAGCCGCGCGGTCGCGGCACGCGCGCGACCGCTGTCCACAGCTTCGCGAGCCGCAGCGACGTGGCGATATCGCCACGTTCGAAGCCCGGCTGCGTCGGATCGATCAGCGCCGGCAGCAGGAAGCGCGTGGTCAGCGCGGCGACGCCGAGCCCGGCGATGGTGAACACCGCGAGCTGCTGCAGGCCATCGACGCCGGAAAACAGAAAGGTCACGTAGGCGATGCAGGTCGAGGCCACGCCGGTAGCGAGTGTCGGCCAGATCGCACGCGCGTTCGCCCACGGCGAAATGCCGGCGCGCTGGTGGCTGAAGAGATGGATCGGATAATCCTGGACCACGCCGATCAGTGTGAAGCCAAAAGCGATGGTGATGCCGTGCACGCCCTCGAACAGCAGCGCGACCGCGCCCAGGCCAGCAAGACCCGCGCTGGCGAGCGGCAGCACGCCGAACAACGGCGCGCGCCAGCTACGGTAGGCGATCAGCAACAGCAGGATCAGGCCGACAGTATCGACCATGCCGATCATGCTCGCTTCGCGCTGGGTGCGGCCGCCGATTTCGACCGAGAACGCGCCGGGGCCGGTGAGCGTCATGGTTGCCTTGCTGTTGCCGCGCGCTTCCGCGAACGCGGCTTCGATCGCGCTCACCGCCAGCTGCTGGCCGGTCGGGTCGAAGCCCGCGGCTTTCGTTTCGATCGCGAGCAGGGCCTCGCGGCCGGCCTTGTCGAACCATACGCCGTGCAGGCGCTGCGGCGCGTTCGCCGGCTGCATGGCCTCGGCGATGCGCAGGGTTTCGAGCGTGGGATCGGACGGCAGCAGCGGTTCGATCAGCGCCGCCGCCGGCGAGCCGAGATCCTGCACGCGCGCGTCGAGTTCTTCGCGTAGGTAGGCTTCGTCGAGCCGATGCGCGTCGAGCGCGGGCGACAGCAGGTAACGGTATGGGCGCAGGCGTTCGGGGATCGCATCCAGGCCATCCTCGCCGCCGTTGGCGACCAGGCTGAAGCGTTCGTTGGCCGCCAGCGTCTGCACGATGCGCTGCGACTGCGCGGCAAGGGTTTCGGCGTCGGCGCCGGCCAGCGACATCAGCAGCAGCCGCGAACCTGGGCCTTCGCCGAGTTCGTCCAGCAGCAATTTCTGCGCGGGGGTTTCGGCGGAGGGCATGAACTTGCGCAAGTCGCCGCTGACCTGCAGACGTTCCGAGATCGCGAACCCGGCGCCAACAAGTATCAGCAGCCAGACGAGTGCGAGGGTGGTGCGGCGGGTGGCAGTCATGCGCAGCACCTTTCATCCGTTATCGAGACTGTCATCCCGAAATGTTGCGCAGCAACGCGAGGGATCTTCTTTTTCTCTGGATACGTAGCAAAAGCAGATCCCTCACCTTCGGTTCGGGATGACATGTTGATGGTTCGATGTAATCTCACTTCACACCATTCCGACACAGCGCCTGCATCGCTTTCGCATCGCTGTCGGCCTTCACCGCCAGCGCGGCACTGGCCAGCAGCGTGCGCTGCGGCTCGCCTTTCACCGGGCGGGTTTCGATGCAGCGCAGTTCGGCGCCCTGGCCGTACAGGGTGATGTCGCGGACGCGCGCGGCGAGGGCCTTGTCCTTCGGCGCCAGCGTCAGCGTCCAGCGCGTGCGGTCGCCCTGCGCCGTCACGCGGTAGACGCGCTCGATCGCGATGCGGTCGCCGGCGAGCAGCGCGCCGAAGCTGTTCTGCAGGCTGGCCAGTTCCGGCGCGCGCGACAGCGAGAACGTGCGCGGCGCTTTGCCGTCGCGGGCGATGGTGGCTTCACCAGCGCGCAGCGTGGTGGTTTCGCGGTAAGGCGAACGCACTTCGCGCACCAGCGTGTCCTCGCGCGGGCGGCGGTATTCGCCGGATAGCCGCAGCGGCGTCTTCAGCATCGGCGAATCGCGTACTTCGACGAAGCCGGTGTGCATCGGCGCCGGTCGCGCCAGCGCGCGCAGGATCCAGTCGGCGTCGGCGCCCTGCGCCTGCACGGTCGAAACGGCGATGATCGAAACGAACGCGATCGGCGCCAACGCGATCGCCGTGAACCGCGATGCAGCACGTGAAAGCCCGGAAGCGCGGTCATGCATCATCGTCATGGTCCCAGAAATCGTAGAAATTGAACCAGTTGTACGGAGCGGTTCGCGCCACATCCTCCAGCCGCGCGGCGTAACGGCGGATCAACGCCTCAATCGCGGTTTTACGCTCGGCGCGCGGGATGATCACGTTGTCGCTGAAGTTCTCGAAGATCAGGTCGTAGCGGTTACCGCCGCGATACAGGCCGAACCCGAGCGTGACTGGCGCCTTCAGCGCAGCGGCGATCAGCCACGGCGCGGTGGGAAACGGCGCCTCGCGGCCGAAGAACGGCGCCATGATGGTCTGCCCGCCCGGATGCGCGCGGTCGATCAGCAGCGCGACCAGCGCGCCTTCCTGCACCGCGGCCTGGATTGCCAGCATCAGCCCGGGGCCGTCCTGGCCGGCGTCGATTACAGTCGCGGCAATCTCAGGATTCAGCGCATCCAGCAGCTCGCTCACCGCTTTGTTGTGGGCTTTGTCCAGGACCACGCGGATGGTGTATTCCGGCCGCTGCCGCGCCAGCACGCGCAGCACTTCAAAGCTGCCCAGGTGCGAACCGAACAGCAGCATGCCGCGGCCCTGATCCAGGTGCGCGTGCAGTTCGTCGAGTCCGCGCACCGCCACGTCGAAGCGGCGCGCCAGCCGCTCGGGGCTTTCACCCAGCAGGAAAATGCGGTCGAGGATGGTTGCGGCGAAAGTGTGGACATGTTTCGCCGCGTCCCGCAGCGTGGCCGGACGGCCCAGCGCGCGGCCGAGCCACGCCCGCGAGGCGTTGCGTTCGGGGCCACGGCGGATCAGGAAATACAGGGTGATCGGATACAGCAGCAGGCGCGAGAGGCCGCGCCCGCCGTAGCGGCCAATGCTGCGGATCAGCCACAGCGCGAAGCGGCCGCCGCCTTCGGGCCGCTGTTTCCATTCAGTGCTCACGTGGCGACCTTCGCGATGATGTCCTGCAGATCGCTGCCGTCGGCCATCCGCACTTCACCGCTGGCCAGCAGCGCGTCGTCGCGCAGCACCCGGAACCGCCAGCGCGGCGGCGCGACGTCCAACAAGGCTTCAAGCTCGATGCGCGCCTCCTCGCCGGGCAGCAGCGGCTGGGCGAACTTCACCTGCGGCATGCGCAGCGGCCCGAGCGCACCACCGTGCCCGGCTTCGATCGCAGCCAGCACGCGATCCAGCACGACCACGCCCGGCACGATCGGCCTGCCGGGGAAATGGCCGGGCAGGCAGGGGTGATCGTGGGGGATCGTGAAGCGAGTGATCGGAAATCGGGTGATTGGGAATGTCGTCGTCGCCGAATTCGTCATGCGCAGGGCGCCCGCTCCAGCATCGCGACGACCGCCGCGTGGGCTTCGCCGGCCAGGGCCTGACGGTCCTTGCCGGCGGTGGATAGCGGCGTGCCGATGCGCACGACGATCCGGCCGGGACGCACGCGGAACAGGCCTTCGGTGGGCAGGACCGCGCCAGCGCCGGAGATCGCGATCGGCAGCACGTCGACGCCGGCATCGTCCGCGGCTTGGAACGCGCCAACCTTGAACGTGCCGACCCGGCCGTCGCGGCTGCGGGTGCCTTCCGGGAAGATGCACACGGTGGCGCCGGTGCGCAACAGCGCCGCGGCATCGCGCAGCATTTTCGACGCAGCGCGGCCGCTGTCGCGGTCGATGAACAGCATCCCGGTGAATTTCGCGTATCGGCCGACCAGCGGCACCCGGGTCATTTCCTGCTTCAGCACGAAGCGCAGCGGCACCGGTACTGCGCGGAACAGGGCGCAGATGTCGATCATCGACTGGTGATTGGCGACGATCATGTACGGCCTGGACCAGTCGACGGCATCGGCGCCCTCGACTGAAAAGCGCACGCCTGCGCCGTGCAGCAAACCCGGCGCCCAGACCCGCGACGCGGTGCGCAGCAAAAGCCGCGGCGAGCGCGTCAATGCGCCAAACGCCAGCACGATCACGATGCCCACGCCGGTCCACAGCAGCGTGAAGCCGAGCTGCAGCATGTTCCAGAGCAACCACAGCGCGCGCACCGGGGCCGATTCGTGGCGTCGGGTATTGACGTCCAGCCGCGGCAGATCAATCGATGACATGGCGTGCAGCCTCGCGAAGAATGTGGTCGGGCATACGGCGGAATGCATCGACAAGGGCTATGGGCATGGCCTCACACGGATTGTGCCGAGCGCTCGCGTACCGGTTCATCGCGGCGCTCCCGCGTTGTCGGAACGGCCGCTGTCCGGGGGGATGCCGTCCGGGCGGATGCCAGCATCGCCAGCGTTGCCGGCGTTTTCGGCGTTTTCGGCATTGAAGAAACGCTTCCAGAACGTGGGCCCGAGGGCGGCCATCTGCCGGCCGAAGTCGACGATGTTGCGATAGGGCCGGACCGGAAACACGAACTTGCGCGCGTAGTATTCGATCAGCGCGAACCCGCCGAGCACCCCGTAGTTGGCGATATTGGCGACCAGCGACCACTGCGCGTTGGTCACGGTGACCGGCGCCTGCAGACCCAGCTGCATCAGCACCCCGTCCGGCACCGCGATCAGCGCCAGAACCAGGTTCACCACCGTCAGCAGCCCCAGCAACACCGCCCAGGCCATGGTGAGACCGCGGGTATAGCGGCGATGCCGTTCCGACAGCGGCATGCCGGCCCGCGCGTACAGCGCGCCCACCACTTTGGCGATGATCGGCTCGCGCCCCGGACGCAGGCTGCGCGCGAACCACCAGCCGATCATCGCGGTGAACAGCGGCGGCACCAGCAGCAGCGGCATCAGCGCATGACGCGATTGCGCCAGCAAGGACAGCGCGACCGCAGCGGCGGCCAATGCCAGCCAAGCGCCCGCGCGCCGGCCCAGCAGACCTTCGATCAGCACCATCAGAGCCAGATCGGCCAGCGCCAGCACCGCCAGCAGCGGCGATTGCAGGGTTCCGGCGAAATGCGCCAGCGGCGCATACATCACCAGTAACAACAGCCGCAGTACGGCGGTCACTCCGCCTTGTGCTGCTGGATGTGGCCCGACAGCGCGCGCAGCGAACCGAAGATGAGGCGGTTGTCGTCATTGTCCGAACGTAGCTGGAAGCCGTACTTCTTGCTGATCGCCAGCGACAGTTCCAGTGCGTCGATCGAATCCAGGCCCAGACCGGCGCCGAACAGCGGGGCCTCCGGATCGATATCGGCGGCGGCGACGCTATCGAGGTTCAGACTCTCGACCAGCAGTTCCGCCAGTTCGAGTTCGGCGGGAGTCAGTGCAGACATGGCAAACAATCCAGATTCAAAGGAAACAGCGCTGCGCGGGCCGGGCACCTAGGGGCCGCCGCACGGCGTCGTCGGACGCGCCGACCGGCAGTGCAGGTCGGCCTGAGATGGGGGAAGGCATGCGGGAGTCTGTGTCGCCGCCCCATGAGACCGGACGACGGTGACACGCCACGCGGTATGATGCCAGTCTCAGACTGCAACAAGAAGAGCATGACGGCCCAATCAGTCGATGGACGCACGATGCAGGCGGAAAAGGAGCCACCGCCACCCGCGACGCCCCTTTCCTTGGACCAACATGCCGTGGATTCCACTGCCGTAGATTTCGCCGCAGGGGATTCCGCAGCCGTCGAGTGCGCAGCAGTTGAGTGCGCAGCAGTTGAGTGCGATGTACTGGTGATCGGCGGCGGCCCCGCCGGCAGCACCGCCGCCATCACCCTGGCCCGCAGCGGCTGGCGGGTGCTGCAGCTGGAAAAAGCCCGACACCCCCGCTTCCACATCGGCGAATCCCTACTGCCGATGAACCTGCCGATCCTCCAGCGCCTGGGCGTGCTGGACCGGGTGGCCGCGATCGGCGTCCACAAGCCCGGCGCCGACTTCCCGCTGACCCTGGCGGACGGTACGAGCCGAGTCCAGATGTTCCGTTTCGATCGCGCCTTGAACCCGCAGTTCGGCTACGCCTACCAAGTCAAACGCGATGAATACGACCGGCTGCTGTTCGAGGCCGCCGCCGAAGCCGGCGCCGACAGCCGCGAGGGCGTGACCGTCCTGTGGGTGGAGGACGACGCAGGTGGACGGCCGACGCGGGCACGGGCGCGCAACGCCGACGGCAGCAGATTCGAGGTGCGGATGCGCTATCTGATCGACGCCAGCGGCCGCGACACCTTCATGGGCGCGCGCCGCAAACTCAAACGCAAGAATCCGAAGCACCAGTCCGCGGCGCTGTTCAGCCATTTCACCGGCGTGCTGCGGCGCGATGGCGAGGAAGCCGGCAACATTACCGTCGAGCGTTTCGCACACGGCTGGATCTGGCTGATCCCGCTGCGCGACGACGTGATGAGCATCGGCGCGGTGTGTTCGCCCGACTACCTCAAACAGCGCGACGGCGACACCGAAAGCTTCCTGCTACGCACCCTGCGCGGGGTGCCGACGGTGGAAGCACGGATGCGCCAGGCCGAGCGCGTGGCCCCGGTGCACGCTACCGGCAACTATTCCTACCTCTGTTCGCAGATGGCAGGCCCGGGCTGGACGATGGTCGGCGACGCCTACGCGTTCATCGATCCGATCTTCTCTTCCGGCGTCTATCTGGGCATGCACAGCGCCGAACGCGCCGCGGCCATGGTGGACGGCGCGCTGCGCGAACCGGCCAGCGAACCGGCGCTGCAGCGCGAGATGACGCAGCGGCTCGACCGCGGCCTGAAAGAGTTTTCGTGGTTCATCTACCGCTTCAACACCCCGGTGATGCAGCGCCTGTTCGCCCACCCCAGCAACAAGTTCCAGATCGAACAGGCGGTGATCTCGCTGCTCGCAGGAGACGTGTTCGACAACCCGGCCGTCGTTCGCCGGCTGCGACTGTTCCGGCTGATCTATGCCCTCAACGCCGCGAGCATGGCGCCACGCGCGCTGCACGCCTGGTGGCGTATCCGTCGCGGCCGCACCGTCGGCTTCAGCGGCGACACCCTGCAGGCGGAACGGTCATGAGCCAACCGATGTACCTTTCAGGGCAAGGCTCGGCGCTGACCATCGACTACGTGCAGGCGCGCGCGCCCGAAGCGCTGCTCACCGCCGACACCCTGGCGGTGTTCGGCTTCGGCACCGATGCCCCGCAGTGCGACGACCCCCGCTATCTGCGCATTCCGCTGCAGCCGTACGGCACCGCGCCTTTCGAACGCTGGCGCTGCGCGGCGCCGGTCGAATTCGGGCGTCACGGCGACCCAAGCAGCGGCCAGATCCGCTGGTCCACCGACGGGCACATCACCTTCGGCGTCATCGAGATCGACGAGCCGCCGGGCGACCATCCCCATCACAGCGATATTTGCGAAGCCGCCGAACGCGCCTACTCGCAGCTGGTCGATTTTGTCTCCGGCAGCCGCACGCCGCATTTGCTGCGGGTGTGGAACTACCTCGACGCAATCACCCAGGGCGACGGCGACACCGAACGCTACCGCCAGTTCTGCGTTGGCCGCGCCCGCGGGCTGGGCCGTTTCGACACCGTCGAACTGCCGGCCGCCACCGCAATTGGCCGCTGTGACGGCCAGCGCACGCTGCAGGTCTATTGGCTGTCCGCCGACCAGCGCGGCACCCCGGTGGAAAACCCGCGTCAGATCAGCGCCTACCGCTACCCACGTCAATACGGGCCGCAGTCGCCGAGCTTCGCCCGCGCGATGCTGCCGCCGCCGGGCAGCACGATGCCGCTGCTGCTGTCCGGCACCGCCAGCGTGGTCGGCCATGCCTCACAGCACATCGGTGAACTGCTGGGCCAGATCGGCGAGACCTTCGCCAACTTCGACGCCCTGCTGGCCGAAGCGCTGCGTCATCAACCCTCACTGCCCGCCGGATTCGGCAGCGGCACCCGGCTGAAGGTCTACGTCCGCGACGCCGCCGATCTGCCGCTGGTCGCCAAGGCGCTGGACGAACGTTTCGGCGCCAGCGTGCCACGGGTGCTGCTGCACGCGGCGATCTGCCGCCGCGAGCTGGCGGTGGAAATCGACGGCGTGCACGCTTGAATTTCCAGGTATCGCATCCATCATCGACATCGCCGGTCCGCACCTCCGCGGCCAACATGAGGACATCGTCATGAGGACATCTCCATGGGTCTGATCAGTTTGCTCTGGGGCATCGTCGCGATGCTGCTGATGTTCCTCGGCCTGATCCCGCTGCTGGGCTGGCTGAACTGGATGGTGATTCCCTTCGCCGGCGTTGGCGCGATCATCGCCGCGATCGGGATCATGTTCCGCGGCGAGAAGAGCCGGCGCGGCAAGGCCGGGCTGCTGCTCAACGGCATCGTCATTGTGATCGCGGCGATCCGGCTCAGCATCGGCGGCGGGTTGATCTGAGGTCGGGCATACATTCGATGTCACCATCATTGCGGCGATATTCAATCCGGCGATCAACAGATGCCAACCTTGGAGTCGTCCTGCGATGGCTCGAAGAACAAGATCGACAGGGCATTAAGGACAACTTCTGGTGCAACCGCGGGAGAATCAAGGATGCATATAAGCGGAACGAGCTGATTGTTTATATCGATGGAGAAAGCGGGTAGCCAGTTGCCTTTCAATTGGAAAGATTAATAAGGCCAGGTATTCTTCAAGTGCGCCAGGCCTACCGTGGTCAAGGCATAGGCACTCGGATAGTCAGGCCTTGTGTTGCGCAGGCCCGGCGGAAAAACCAGCCGCTGTTGCGGATCCAGTGCAAACCCAGAACTTCGATCCTCTTCTGGGAACGCATGGGATTTAAGCTTTGCGTTGGTGATACCGAACTAGATATCGATCATTCGGATATCTATGCTTACCGCATCCTCGGAAAAAAATTTCTGCTGCCCGGAAGCATGCCGCGTGCCTCCGTCCGCGTGAGCTTCTTCCCTGCAGAAAAAAAGTGGCATCCAGAAGATGTGACCGACGCCTTTGAAACCTTTTCGCCAGAAGCGGTTCTGCTGGAAGATGGCTCAATCCAACTCGCCGAGCGAGTGTGCTTTCATGAATATCGATTTCCAAAGCTAGCGCATGGCGGAAACGACACCGTCGTCGAAATCGATGTTGAGGGATCGATCATCTACTGCAACAAAGCGAAGTACGATGAGGCATCGGCGCTCGGGATCAAGCGTTGCACAAACGGTTTCTACATTGATGTAATACGCAAGCCCGCACAATCATGATGGCAAGGTGGGCGCCGTAGGGCTGCTTGGGTCCGTCCTACAAATGCCTTGCAGCCACCAGCGCCCGCGTATGCGCATGCCGCGGATTGCGCAACACCTCGGCGGCATCGCCGATCTCAACGATCCGCCCCGCTTCCAACACCGCAATGCGTTCGGCCACCGCTGCGGCCGCGGCAAGATCGTGGGTCACGAACAACAGCGCCAGCCCGCGTTCGCGTTTCAACGTCGCCAGCAACATGAGAATTTCGCGACGGTGATGTGCATCCAGCGCCGACACCGCTTCGTCGCAGACCAACAATTCGGGATCGCAGACCAGCGCGCGGGCGATGGCGATGCGCTGGCGCTGTCCGCCGGAGAACTGATGCGGCCAGCGCCCACCCATGTCCGCATCCAGACCGACCGTCATCAGCAACTCGCCGGCTTTCGCGAGCCGCGATGCCGTATCGCCGATGCCGTGGATCCGCAGCGGTTCGCTCACGATATCGGCCACTCGCATGCGCGGGTCCAGCGACGCATATGGATCCTGGAACACCACGCCGATGCGTTTGCGCGTCGAGCGCAGCGCAGCGCCTTTCAATGCCGTCAGTTCCACGTCATCCAGCCATACCCGGCCCTGTGCACCGCGCAGCAGCCGCAGCACAGCGCGACCGAGGGTGCTCTTGCCGCTGCCGCTTTCGCCCAGCAGCGCCAATCCTTCGCCGCGATGCAGGGTGAGCGAGACATTGTCCAATGCGGGCTTCGGCGCGCGCGGGTAATGCATGCGCATGGCTTCGGCGCGCAGCAGCGGCGTCGCCCTTGTAGGAGGGCCTTCAGGCCCGAGCTC
>JAYUIZ010000830.1:0-3734 GCA_043765595.1 Lysobacter sp.
CGATCTGCATCAGCACATTGCCCAGCCCGACCACCGTAAACGCCGAGCCGCCGGACGCGGGGCGCGGCAGTTTCGGCGGCGCCCGCGCCAGCTCGCCGCGCTGCGAGTCCCGGTGCACATCGCGGGACGAATCGGCGGCTTCATGTCGGCTGCGCTCGTGATCCAGCAGCGCGCGCCCGACCTGATGCGGGCCGGCATCGCCCAGCGCCACCAGCACATACAGATCGTCCACGCTGTCGACGTGGAACTTCGCCAGCATCGGCGTCAGGTCGGTCTGCAGCAGTGAAAGCCGCCGCAGCTCCTTTTCCAGCAGCTCGCGCCCGGCCTGCACGTTGCGCACGCGATCCAGCTTGTGGAACCACGCCCGCACCTTGTCGCGCGAACGGCCGCTGGCGAGGAAACCGTTCGCCGCCACCAGCCAGTCGCGTCGCGGTTCGGCGGTCTTCGCGGTGAGGATCTCGACGCGCTCACCGCTGCGCAGCCGGTAGTCCAGCGGCACGATCCGGCCGTCCACCTTCGCCCCGCGGCAGCGGTGGCCGACCATCGTATGCACGTGATACGCGAAATCCAGAGGCGTCGCGCCCACCGGAAGATCCACCACATCGCCCTGCGGCGTCAGCGTGTAGATGCGGTCTTCAACCAGTTCGCTGTCGAAGGCCTTGCGCAAACTTGCGTCGCTGCCGGCATCCTCGCGGCCCGGCTCTTCACGACCACTGTCGAGCAGTTTGCGCATCCATTCGATTTTGCGGTCGAGTCCGGCATCGGCCGGCGCGCTGCGTCCTTCCTTGTAGCGCCAGTGCGCAGCCATGCCCAGTTCGGCCTGCGCGTGCATGTCGTGGGTGCGGATCTGCACTTCCAGCGTCTTGCCTTCCGGCCCGACCACGGCGGTATGCAGCGACCGGTAATCGTTGCGCTTGGGCCGCGCGATGTAATCGTCGAACTCGCTGGGAATCGGCGTCCACAGCGCGTGCACTGCGCCCAGTGCCGCGTAGCAGGCCGGCACGTCCTTCACCAGCACCCGCACCGCGCGCAGATCATAGAGTTCGCCGATCGGCACCGCCTTTTTCTGCATCTTCTTCCAGATGCTGGTGATGTGCTTCGGCCTCCCCGCGACCTCGGCCTCCAGGCCCTGCGCCTTCAACGCCTCGCCCAGGTCGCGCTTGACCTGCTCGATGTAGCGCTCGCGATCGCCGCGCTTCTCGTCCAGCGAGCGCGCGATGGCCTGATAGCTGTCGGGATCGAGATGCCGGAACGCCAGATCTTCCAGCTCCCACTTCAGCTGCCAGATGCCCAGCCGGTTCGCCAGTGGCGCGTGGATGTCGCGGGTCAGCTGTGCAAGCGCGCGGCGCTCGGCCTCGGGCCGCTTGCCTGCGGTGCGCATCTTCGCCAGCTGTCGCGCCAGCAGCACTGGCACCACCCGCAGGTCGCGCACCATCACCAGCAGCAGCCGGCGCAGGCCCTCGGCGTTACGGCCGCCGGCTGCATGCCCGCCAACGGCCGCCGCGTGCAGCGTCCACACCTGCGCGGCCGCGCGCTGGCCTTCCAGCAGAGTCGCGACCGTCGGCCACTGTTTCGCCAGCTGCGGCTCGATCCGCGCACGCCACGCCGGCAGGTCGTTCAGGATCGCCGCCAGCACCACGTCGCCGTCCGCATTCAGCCGCGCCAACGAGGCGAGGGTGTCGGCCAGTTCGGCCAGCGCCGTATCGGCCAGCACGCCCTCGACCAGCGTGACCGGCCCAGCCGCCTGCTCCAGCGCCTGCCGCCACGGCGTCGCCAACGCCGCCACCGGCGGCAGCGACAACAGGGCTTCGGGCAGTACAGGGAGGGCGGACACGCGTGTTCAAAACCGGGGGGAGGTACGCCTACACTAGCCGCGTCCCGCCTTCGGCGAAATCCCCACAGGAACCACTATGTCGCACCTCCGCCCGCTGCTGCCGCTCGCGCTGCTCGCCGCCCTCGCGCTATCGCCGCTAATCGCCTTCGCGCAGAAGCCGATCGAACGCGATATGAGCCCGGAAGAATTCAAGGCCGCCGGCCTCGACAAGCTCGGGCCGGATGAACTGGCCAAGCTCAACGTCTGGCTGGGCCGCAAGATCGACACCGCCACCACCGAGGCCGCCAGCCTGGCCAAGGACAAGGTCGAACAGGAAAACCGCGGCTTCTTCAACTTCGGCAAGAGCGACCCCATCGTCGCCCGCATCAGCGGCGAGTTCCGCGGTTTCGGCAAGGGCCGCAATTACACCTTGGACAATGGCCAGGTCTGGAGCCAGATCGACAGCGCGGTGCTGGTCGGCGCGAAGATCGATAATCCTGAGATTCGTATTACGCCGAGTGTTACCGGCAATTCGTGGTATCTGGCGGTGAAGGGGTACAACACTCGGGCTAAGGTTGAGCGGGTGAAGTAAACGACGGGTGTACGCACCGGCTGTGGTATGGATGCCTGTTGTGTATACATGGAAGGCGTAAGCGCTCACATAAAAATTCATATGGACTGAAATGGCAAAATTCCTGAACACCAGTGCGACAAACTATTTTCTCGAGGAAATGATCAAGGGCGCAAAAGATCGCCTGATTCTCATCAGCCCGTTCCTGCGGCTCAACGATCGCATCAAAGAATTACTGATCGACAAAAATCGCCTCAAGATCGATGCGCGCATTGTCTATGGCAAGAGCGAGCTGCAGCCGGAGGAAATCGGCTGGCTCAACGAGCTTGTTTACGTGCGCACCAGCTTTTGTCGAAATTTGCACGCCAAGTGCTATATGAACGAAGAGCTTTGCATCGTTACCAGTCTGAATCTCTACGAGTTCAGCCAAGTCAATAACAACGAGATGGGCGTCCTCATCCGTCGCTCGGAGGACACCGATCTTTACCGTGATGCGTATGAAGAAGCGCAACGCATCATTCGCATCAGCGAAGAGGTCAGAATTGCGCTGGAGCGCGTCACCGCACACACCGAGTCGGAAAAGTCGGAAGAAGACGAGCCTGGCGCCAAGCTCACTTCGTCCAAGCTCGGTCTGCGCCTCAAACTCAAGACTGCGGAATTGATGGAAAAACTTGTCTCCTCCGGGTATCTCGAAATGAAAGAAGGCAAGCACTACCTCACATCAAAGGGCAAGGACGCAGGCGGGGAGTTCCGCATGAGCCCAAAACACGGCCCGTATTTTTTATGGCCCCAGGACTTCAAGCCTTAACAGGACGCCGACAACTTAGTGAATCCGAAGCAGCCAGTAGCCCGGGCGTGGCCGAAGACTACACCCGGGATTTACTCGCCGGGATATTAGTCACCAATCCCGGCTACGCGCTTCGCGCGTAACCGGGCTATGAGATCGTGTAGCCGAGTCAGCCCAGGCATCTAGGCCGCAGGAGAAGCGAATGACGCGCATTTCAATCGGAGTACCCATCGGTGCGATCGGCGACATTCAAGCTGCGCTTCTACAATCAGGCATGGGCGTTCTCGATAGCGCAGAACTGTCGGAATATATTATTGCAAGCAATGGTTTTGTCAGCCTCAGGATCGACAAGCTGGGTAAGAGCGGGGTTGATCCGGCTTTGCTTGTTCAAGAGCTGCAGCGTGCAGAATTGATCGTCCGATGGACCGGCGAGAATGAGCTATTGCCGTAGTAGGCCGGGTCGTTGACCCAGCCTACAACTACGAGTGGCGTTGCTGCCGAAAAGCCCCCCTTCCCAACCCTCCCCTTCGCTGTGCGAAAGGGAGGGAACAGTGCGGGGCTTC
>JAYUIZ010000831.1:0-3733 GCA_043765595.1 Lysobacter sp.
GCGAGGCATGGAGAGATCATGAACAGGCTCTGAGGCGCCATCGCTGCGGGGTTCCTGCTGTTCCAGATCGCCAGCGGCAAGCCGGATTTCGCGATCGACCCGACCACGGCCGGAACGTTTGCCAGCAACGGTTTCGGTGCGCTGTCTCCGGGCGGCTACAGCGTGGCGGCGGCCTTCCTCTGCGAAGTGATCATGACCGCATTCTTCCTGGTCATCATCCTTGGCGCGACCCACAGAAATGCACCGGCGGGATTCGCGCCGATCGCGATCGGCCTGGCCTTAACCCTGATCCATCTGATCAGCATTCCAGTCACCAATACCTCGGTGAACCCGGCGCGGTCCACCGGCGTGGCGCTGTTCGCCGGCAGCGGCGCCATTGGCCAGCTGTGGCTGTTCTGGCTGGCACCGATCCTGGGCGGCTTGATCGGCGGTTTCCTTTACAAATGGCTGGGCCAGGACCGCAACTGATGGCCTGAGCAGTGGCGAAGATGCGGCTCAGCCTCCATCCCGCAAGCGAAACGAATCGGCACGGAAATTTTTTCCGGGCCGATTTTAGTTTCTGAACGCAGCTCTGGCACGATCAATGCTTGTTTACCAGCAGGACAGAGAGGCCGTCGCCCCACTGCCCACGGATGAACACCCACATCCAACCATGGAGTTCGCAATGAATCCCCTGTCATCGCTTCCGTTCGTGCTCTCTGCCGTACTCTTCTCCTCCACGGTGTCTGCGCAATCCGCCCCGGCATGTCCCACGCTGCCGGCCGACGCCGCCAATGTTCTCCGCTGGACCGCCCTGCAAACGGACACTGCCCTGCTGTGCCGTGCGATGGACGCTGCCGGCGAGGAAGCGTTTGCCGTGACTGTCACGCGCAAATCGCCGTTCAAACCGACCGGCAGCCTGCGCGAAGAATCCGGGGAGATGCAGGGCAAGAAAGTCTGGTGGTATCGCACCGAAATTGCAGGGCAACCGGATCAACTGGTACGCGAAACGCTGTTGAAGCTCGACGGCGACCGCGTGGTCCACGTGTTCATCCGCACCTCGGACAAGAACACCATGGGCCGCTACCAGCGCGTCGTGCAGGGGCTGCAGTTCGACGTCGGCAACGTGGCGCAGCGCTGAGCGACAGCGACGCGACCGGTCAGGCCGCCGCGTCGCGATACTGGCTACACGATTACCGAATCAACGCACAGATCAGAATCGGCCCTGCTGGAAATCCACGAACGCCTGCATCAATTCCTGGCGGGTATTCATCACCAACGGCCCGTGCCGCGCCACCGATTCGCCAAGCGGTTTCCCGGCGACCAGGATCGCCCGAACCCCTTGGTTCCCAGCGCGAAGCGCAAGCCGCTCGCCGCCGTCCAGCACCGCCAGCGCATGCGTTTCAAGTACACGCGCATCGTCGCCCTCGCCTACCGATATCGCGCCTTCATACGCATACAGAAATGCGCTGTGGCCCGCGGGCAGGCCGAACATCCAACCGGCACCGGGCCGGATATCGAGGTCGAGATACAGCGGGTCGGTCGCCGGCTGCGTGATCGGTCCGCGCACGGCGGTGCCATCGGCATCGGCGATTTCACCAGCGATGACTTTCACCGCGACGCCGTCGGCGGGATGCGCGACCGGCATGCGATCCGGCGCGAATTCCTGATAGCGCGGCGCGCTCATTTTCAGCGCCGCAGGCAGATTCACCCACCGCTGGAAACCGCGCATGCGGCCTTTCTGCTGCTCGGGCATTTCCGAATGCACCAGACCGCGACCGGCGGTCATCCACTGTACGGACCCGGGCACCAGCACACCTTCGTTGCCATGGTTGTCGCGATGGCGCATGCGTCCGTCCAGCATGTAGATCACAGTGTCGAAGCCACGGTGCGGGTGGTCCGGAAAACCGGCGATGTAGTCTTCGGCGCGATCGGTGCCGAACTCGTCCAGCATCAGGAAATGATCAAGGTCCGGGAATTGTGGGGTGCCGATCACGCGGCGCAGATTGACGCCCCTCCATCGGAGGTGGGCTGCCCATGGACGCGGCGGGCGATGCGGGCAATGCGGGCAAAAGTGACATTGTGGTCGGACATGGTCGCTCTTGGTCGGTTTCGGACACACTGAGATGGAGTGACCGGCATCTCAGAACAGTGATCCTGCTGAAACGGATCGTTCGGGCCGGGCTGTATATTGCGCAGCCGCATCGCGGACCAACGCGCTCCGGACCGGTGATGAATTATCTCGACAGCACACTCAAGGAGCATTATCCATGCCATGGAAAGCCAGTCGTGTCGCACTCACACTAGCCGTTGCGATCGCCACCATCGGCGGTTGCAGCAAGGATCAGCAACCGCCTTCAGCCGAAACCGCAGCCCCGGCCGCAGTCGCCCAGTCGACAGGACGCCAGATCGTCAACGTCTACAACTGGCCGGATTACATCAGCGAAGACACGATCCACAAGTTTGAAGCGGCTTCCGGCATCAAGGTCAATTACACGACCTACTCCAACAACGATGCGCTGGAGAGCCAACTGGCCGCTGCGCACGGCGACCACGACGTGATTTTTCCCTCAGCCCGCCCCTATGCCGGACGGATGATCGCGAATGGTCTGCTGGCGACGCTGGACAGGACGCGCTTGGGCGGATTCGACGCGTTCGATGCCAACATCATGGCCGACTTGGCCCAGATCGATCCGAAGAATGCGCATGTCGTGCCCTATCTCTGGGGGACCAGCGGCCTTGGGTTCAACGAGGATATGGTGAAGGCAGCGCTGGGGCCTAGCGTGGCGATGGACAGCTGGAACCTGATTTTCGACCCGGCCTCGGCGCAGAAACTGTCCAAGTGCGGGATCGGGATCGTCGACGCCGAGCAGGACGGGTTTTCGGCCGCCCTGCTCTGGAAAGGGCTGGATATCAACGCATCCGACGACAAGGCCATGCTCGCGGTCCGCGACGTGTACGCGTCGATACGCCCTTATATCCGCAAGTTCAGCCCCTCCTCGGAGCTCATCGCGGATCTGAGCGAAGGGCGGCTCTGCGTCGTGTTGACCTACTCAGGCGACGTGGACAGGGCGAACATCATGGCCAAGGAAGCGGCGCAAGCGGCGAAAACAAAGGCGCCGCAGATCCGCTATGTGATTCCTCGCGAAGGCGCGCTGCGCTGGATCGATGTCGTCGCCATTCCCGGCAAGGCCAGAAACATCGAGAACGCGCATCGCTTCATCCGCTACCTGATGCAGCCCGAGGTGATCGCGGACATCAGCAGCGCGGTGAGCTACGCGAACGCCAACACCGACGCCACGCCGCTTATCGACAAAGACATCGCCTCGAATCCCAGCATCTACCCGCCGCCTGAAGTGCAGGCCAAACTGCGGGTTGCAGCCCAGTTGCCGGCTGATGGCGCGGAACGCCGCAGGAATGCGTGGAATCGCATCGTTTACGGCGAGATTTGAGTCGCGGCATGGCATTCGCAGCCTGCCGCACGGCGAATAGGCAGCAGCGCGCGCGGCTCAGCGCGCCCGCAAGCGCCAGGCGCGGTGGATCCGCGGGTTGCGGGCGAAATCCGGCGGAATAGTCGCGGGGCTGATGTCCTCGCAAACCGCGAAGGCAGAGACCGCCGCCTCGTCAAACCTGAAGCGGCGGTAGTTGTTCGAGAAATACAGGGTGCCGCCGAAGGCCAGCCGGGTCATGGCTGCCTCCAGCAGGCGCACGTGGTCCTTCTGCACGTCGAAATCGTCCGCCCGCGCGGAGTTCG
>JAYUIZ010000832.1:0-1312 GCA_043765595.1 Lysobacter sp.
CAAGTCCGAGAAGAACGGCATCGTGGTCGGCAAGTTCGGCGGCAAGCTGCTGCGCCTGAGCGGCCAGCAGTTTGTAATCCTGGCCGCACCGACCCGCTCGGGCAAGGGCGTGGGCATCGTGATCCCGAACCTGCTCGACTACCAGGAATCGCTGGTGGTGCTGGACATCAAGCAGGAAAACTTCGACCTGACCAGCGGCTGGCGCGCCAGCGTCGGTCATGAAATATATCTGTTCAATCCGTTCGCGGAAGACCGCCGAAGCCATCGCTGGAACCCGCTGACCTACGTTTCCGACGACCCCGCCTTCCGCGTGTCCGATCTGATGAGCATCGCCGCGATGCTGTATCCGGACGGCGCTGAGGATCAGAAGTTCTGGGTCAGCCAGGCTCGCAATGCGTTCATGGCCCTGGCGCTGTATCTATTCGAGAAGTACGACTACGACCAGAAGATCGGCTTCCCATTCTCCAAGCCGCCGTCGCTGGGCGCGATCTACCGCCTGTCCTCCGGCGACGGCCAGAGCGAACTCAAGCCGTTCCTCAAGGATCTGGCGCAGCGCCCGTTCCTCAGCAGCCACGCCAAAACCGCGTTCTCGGGCACGCTGTCTCAGGCGGACGAGACCTTCGCCTCGATCCTCGGCACTTTCAAGGAACCGCTGAACGCGTTCATCAACCCGATTCTCGACGCAGTGACCAGCGCCGACGACTTCCTGCTCACCGATGTGCGCAAGAAGAAGATGACCATCTACATCGGCATTCAGCCCAACAAGCTGGCTGAGAGCCGGCTCATCATCAATCTGTTCTTCAGTCAGTTGATCAATCTCAACACCAAGGAATTGCCGCAGAACAACAAGGAGCTGAAGCACCAGTGCCTGTTGTTGATGGATGAATTCACATCGATCGGCAAGGTTGACATCATCTCCACCGCGGTGTCGTACATGGCGGGCTACAACATCCGGCTGCTGCCGATCATCCAGAGCATGTCGCAGCTCGACGCGACCTACGGCAAGGATATCTCGCGCACGATGATCACCAACCATGCGCTGCAAATCGTGTACGCGCCGCGCGAACAGCAGGACGCCAACGACTATTCCGAGATGCTGGGCTATACCACGGTCAAGAAGGACAGCTTCACCCGCGGCCGCGAATTCAGCCGCAGCGAGTCCGAGGAACGCCGCGCGCTGATGTTGCCGCAGGAATTGAAGGCGATCGGTTTCGATAAGGAGATTTTTTTCTATGAAGGCATTCCGCATCCGGTGCTGTGCGACAAGATCAAATATTTTCAGGACAAGTATTTCACCCAGCGTCTGCTGCCG
>JAYUIZ010000833.1:0-3731 GCA_043765595.1 Lysobacter sp.
CGTCTCGCGCGCGCCGCGTTGGGCGATCGCGCACAAATTTCCGGCCCAGGAACAACTGACTGAACTCCTGGGCATCGAGATCCAGATCGGTCGTACGGGCGCGGCGACGCCGGTCGCGCGGCTGAAGCCGGTGCAGGTCGCCGGTGTGGTCGTGACTAACGCGACCTTGCACAACGCCGACCAGATCGCACGCTTGGATGTGCGCATCGGCGACACCGTAATCGTGCGCCGCGCCGGCGATGTGATCCCGGAGATCGTGCGCGTCGTTCTGGAACAGCGCAAACCCGGCGTGCCGGAATGGCGCATGCCGGAAGCGTGCCCGGTCTGCGGTTCCGAGATCGTGCGTGAAGAAGACGGAGTAGTGTGGCGTTGCTCTGGAGAGCTGACCTGCGCCGCGCAGCGCAAGGAGGCGATCCGTCATTTCGCATCGCGCCGCGCGATGGATATCGAAGGCTTGGGCGACCGTTACATCGAGGATCTTTCCGACCTCGGTTATCTGGAATCGGTCGCGGACCTGTATCGGCTCTCGGTGGAAGATCTGCTGGAGATGAAGCGTCGCGTCGACGAGCGCGACGGCACGACCCCCGAGACCGTGAAAGCTGGAAAGATCGCCACAAAATGGGCCGATAATCTGATCGAAGCGATCGATCACAGCCGCGAGACCACGCTTGAGCGCTTCCTGTTCGCGCTCGGCATCCAGCATGTCGGCGATAGCACCGCGAAGGCGCTGTCTGTCTGGTTCGGTGATCTTGATCTGATCCGGCATCTGCCGTGGCCACTGTTCAAACGCGTGCCCGACATCGGCGGCGAAGTGGCGCGTGCACTCGGGCACTTCTTCGATCAGCCAGGCAATCAACAGGTCATTGATGCGCTGCTCGAACGTGGCGTTCACATCGTCGACGCGCATCCGCCATCACCGAAACTGCGGCCCGACCTGACGTTGGCGACACTGCTGGTCGACATGGAAATTCCGAAAGTCACGCGCCTCCGTGCCGAACAACTGGCAGCCGCTTTCGCGAACGCATCTGTGGTCTCGGAGGCGCCAATGCATGCGTTCATTGCTGCGGGGTTGCCTGCCGACGCCGCGCACTCGCTTGCGTCGTGGCTGGCCGATACCGCAAACGCGAAACTGCTCAACCGCGCCGGCGATGCGCTGACAACATTGCGGACGCAGATTCCCGAGGTGGACGAAAGCGCGCCAGGTCCGCTCGAAGGCAAGACGTTTGTATTGACCGGCGGCCTCGCCGCGATGTCCCGCGACGAAGCCGGTGCGAAACTCGAAGCGCTCGGCGCGAAAGTGTCCGGGAGCGTCTCGAAGAAAACCAGCGTCGTCATCGCTGGCGAAGCGGCCGGCAGCAAATTGGCGAAGGCGCAGGAACTCGGGATCGAGATCTGGGACGAAGCAGCGCTGCTTACGTTTCTGGCGGAGCACGGCGGGGCATGAACGAGTGGCAGCCAACCGCCAGCATGGAGGCGCTGCGCCTGCGTGCCTGGCTGTATGCGACAATCCGTGCCTTCTTCGCCGAGCGCGAGGTGCTGGAAGTCGAAACGCCGGTGCTGTCGATGGCCGGCAATACCGACCCGAACATCGAATCGTTCTCGCTGGAATTCTCCGGCCGCACCGATGGCGCGCCGCGCACGCGCTGGCTGCGCACGTCGCCGGAGTTCGCGCTGAAACGTCTGCTGGCCTCGGGCATCGGCGATTGCTACGAACTCGGCCGGGTGTTCCGCAACGGCGAAGCCGGCGGCCGCCACAACCCCGAATTCACGATGCTGGAGTGGTATCGCATCGGCTGGGATCATCATCGACTGATCGATGAAACCGTCGCGCTTGTGCAGGCTGCACTCGCGCTGGTCGGGCGCGAAGCGAACGCGACGACAACAACGTTCCGCGATTTGTATCGCGAGCGGCTCGGTCTGGATCCGTTCGCTGTGAATGATGCGGAACTGCGCGCAGCATTGGGCGATGTTCAGATCGACCCGGCCGGATTGAATCGCGACGACTGGCTGGACCTGCTGATGACCCATCGGTTGCAGCCCGGCTTCGATCGCGATGGCATCCTCGTCGTACGCGATTATCCGGCGTCGCAGAGCGCGCTTGCGAAAATCCGCGTGGGGCAGGGCGCTGAACCAGCGGTCGCGGAACGCTTTGAGCTGTATCTCGGCGCGCTGGAACTGGCGAACGGCTATCACGAGCTGACCGATGCCGACGAACAGCGCGCGCGATTCTTGCGTGACGAAGCGGTGCGCGCGTCGCGGGAAGCGGTGCGGCCTGCTCTCGACGAACATCTGCTTGCGGCCATGGCTGTGGGGCTGCCAGCCTGCGCGGGCGTGGCGCTGGGTATCGAGCGCCTGCTGATGGCCATGACCGATACCGACCGCATCGCCGATGTGATGGCGTTCGACTTTGCCCGCAGCTGAAGGCGTCCGGCTGACATCGCTCTCAACCTGAACGGGTATTCGCCACCCGTGGGCAAGCCCGGAAAATTCGCCGCGCATTCATCCGGCGCGGCTAGAGTAAGGCCACTCATCAAGGGGATGAATCCATGCGCAACCGTCTTGTCCTCACCGCTACGGTCTTTCTCGCCGGTGCGTCCACGCTGCCGGCCCACGCTCAGTATTACGATAACGGCTACAATGATGGTTCGGTGATTCGCTGCGAGTCACGCGATAACCGTACGGAACGTTGCGCGGTCGGCGGAGGCGGCGATATCCGTCTGGTTCGGCAATTGTCCAGTAATGCTTGTGTTCGCGGCCGCAACTGGGGCACCGATTCCCGCGGCATCTGGGTCAGCGGCGGTTGTCGCGCCGAATTCAGCATAGAGGGTTACGGCGGATATGACGACGACCATTACGGCGGTGGTTATGGCAATAACTACGGCCACGACGGCGGAGACACATTCCGCTGCGAATCCAGCAATAACCGCACCGAACGCTGCGCCAGTTCCGGGCGTCCCGAATTCATCCGCCAACTCTCGAACACACCCTGTATTCGTGGCCAGAGCTGGGGCACTGATTCGCGCGGCGTATGGGTTAGAAATGGCTGCCGCGCGCTGTTCCGCACCGGCGGTTATGGCAATGGTTACGGCAATAACGGCGGCTACAACAATGGTGGCTACGGCGGCAGCGACCTGGTCCGCTGCGAGTCTAACGACAACCGCAGCCACAGTTGCAATTTCACCGGCAACACCCGCGGCGAGGTTCGTTTGCTACGTCAGTTGTCCGGCAAGCCCTGCGTGGAGAACCAGACCTGGGGCCGTTCGCGCA
The DNA here is from genome assembly GCA_043765595.1 of Lysobacter sp. Lineage (GTDB taxonomy): Bacteria > Pseudomonadota > Gammaproteobacteria > Xanthomonadales > Xanthomonadaceae > Lysobacter_I. Next base: position 3,268 of record JAYUIZ010000833.1, read on the forward strand.
ATGGCGTGTGGGTGACCCAGGGCTGTCGCGCGGAGTTCGTGATCGGACGCGGCAATCGCGGCGGAAATTCGCGTCCACCGGGCGTCAACGTGCGCCCGCCAGGCGACCTGGGCGGCATTCCGGGCGGCCTGCAGTCCGCCACCCTTCCGCCGCCCGGTGTGTTCCAGGATGCGTCCGGTCGGGAAGACAGCCAACGTCCGCCGGCGCAGACCGTGATCGAACGTCCTCGCGGCTATCAGGACAACAATGATGTTCCCGGTGGCAGGCAGATCCGTCCGGTCGAAGAAACCCAGCCTGTTGCGCCGGTTCGTCCGGTGGAACGCCCGGTCGCGCAGGTCGAGCAGCGCAATACTGGCGGTGCGGCGCAGCCTGGCGTCGTTGAAGAGGTGCCAGCGCCCCGTGGCGAACCCTCACCCCGGGAGCGTGAAGGCGTCATCCAGCGTGGTGAACGTCCGCACTGACAA
>JAYUIZ010000834.1:0-3728 GCA_043765595.1 Lysobacter sp.
ACGACTCTATCGCTTGATCAGATCGCCTCGCCAGACGAGGAAAAGCTGGTCGAGTTCAAGCCCACCGACCAGGTTGACTACCTGAAACTTTTTGAAGAGATCAAAAAGATCCTCGAGAAGCCCGAGTATGCCAAGCAGTTCGACTTTTACTCGGTCGGCAACACCGCCGCCGCCGAGTACGACGTGAAAATGTCCGAAGAGATGGGCATGCTCTACATGGCCGCGTTCGCGATCATCATGGTACTGCTGTGGTTCCTGTTCCGTTCCGCATCGGCCGTATTGTGGTCGATGCTGATTGTCATCCTGAGCACGGTTTTCACGCTTGGCGCCGCTGGGTTGTTCGGACTCACAGTCACGGGTTTCCTGATCCTCACCGTCCTGCTCATCCTGACCGTCGGTGTCGCTGATTCGGTGCACGTGCTGACTGGCTACACCCGCCTGCGCACATCCGGCAGCGACCATCAGGATGCACTGCGCCGCACCTACAAGTTTACCGGCGTCGCACTGCTTTTGACCGGCATCACCAACATGACCGGTACGATGGCGCTGAACATCACGCCGGTCGTTCCGATCCAGAACTTCGCGATCATGTCGACCCTCGGCATCCTGTTCGCTTTAGTGCTGACTTTCTACCTGCTGCCGGTGCTGATCGATTTGTGGCCGACGGTGTCGAAAAAGAAGGTGATCGTCGCCACGACGGAGAAAAAGCGGTTCTTGGATGTGCTGCCGTTTCTTAAGTCGGCCTTGGACAAGGTCGTCCCACTTGTGGAGCGGCGTCCGGTCGCGTTCATCATGCCCTTCATCCTGGTGCTCGTGGTCTCCATCTACGGCGCGACCCAGGTGAAGATCGACTCGCAGATCCTGGACCAGTATCCAGAGGACTCGACCTTCACACAGAGCGTGAAGGTTGCCGATGAGCACATGATGGGCGCCTACACCATGGTGCTATACCTCGATTTCAAAGAGGACTTCGCTCTGCAGGATCCGGACGTGCTGAAAGCGATGGGCGCGCTGCAGAAAAAGTTCGAGACCAAGTACAAGAAGTATGTGGTGACGACCAACTCCATCGCCGATGTGGTGAAGGACGCCAACCGGAAACTCAACGCCAACGCGCCGGAGTACGAGCGGATCCCCGACACGCGTGAAATGCTGTCGCAGACCCTGTTCCTATTCAACAATGCGAATCCGAGCGAGCGCCAGCGCCTGGTCGACGACAGCTACCGCAAGGCCAACATCAAGATTTCGCTGCACAGCTACGGGTCGTACGAGTACTACGAGGTTTTTCAGCAGATGCGCGCCGACATCGACGAGATGATGGCAGAGCTGAAGACGAAGTACCCTAAAACCGAGGTATCCATCACCGGCATCTTCGCGCTGGCGATGCAGGCGGCCCAGTACATCACTGAAAATCAGGTCATCACTTTCGGCATCGCTCTCGTAGCGGTGAGCGTGATTCTGCTGCTGGTGTTTGGCTCGTTCAAGGTCGGAATGATCGCGTTGCTTCCCAACCTGATCCCTGCGTTGCTCACCTTGGGGGTGCTCGGAATTACCGGAGTTCCCCTTGATTTCTTCACAATGATGCTTGCGCCGATCATCATCGGTATCTCTATCGACGATACCGTGCACTTCATGTCGAATTACCAGATACAACTTGATGAGGACGGCGACGTCAACGCCGCGCTGCGGCGGACCATGGCCGAAGCCGGCCCGGGCGTGGTGTTTACCGCGCTGATCCTGGGCCTGGGTTTCGGCATCATGGCGATCGCCTCCGCGGCGGGCACGTCAAACATGGGCAAGTTCGGTGCGCTGGCAATCTTTATGGGACTGCTCAACGACCTGTTCCTGCTGCCGGCCATGATTTTGGCCTTTAAACCGAAATTCAAGAAATAAGGAGACCTTCTTATGAAAACTGCTCACCGCCTGTTAGCTGCCCTGTTCCTGTCCGTCGTAACGAGCGTTGCTACAGCCCAGGATGCGCGCGAAATCATGATCAAAGTCGACGACGCGACGAATCACAGTTATTCGTCTTCGGTGCGTGTCATCAAATTCTCCACCTGCCGGTATTCAGTCAGCGGCGGCAAACTGTCATGCACTGAAAAAGCGCGCAATTTGACGTTCGAGTCGTTCAGCAGGAGCCGGCGCGCCCAGGGCCAGCGCGACAACGATAACAAGGCGCTCGACGTGATCTTCGAGCCAATCTCCGATAAAGGCACGGCTACGTTGTCATGGGGATATGGCGAAGACAACAAACCTTCCGACTTCTGGGTCTATCTGCCCGTACTCAACAAGGTCAAGCGCATCGCTTCCGTCACTAACGGCAGCGAAAGCGGCGCGGTATTCGGTTCAGAGTTATCGGCCGAAGACGCCGACATCAAGAAGGTCAAGGACTATAGTTACAAGTTGCTGGGCGAAAGCATCTACCGCAATCGCGCGGTATGGAAGATCGAGATGACGCCTACGACGAGCAGGCTTAAGCGTTCCTATTACAGTCGTATCGTTGCCTTCGTTGATAAGGAGCGTCTCATTGTGCTCAAGGAAGATCTTTATGATCGTACCGACAGGCACTACAAACAGTTTTCCGCGCTGGATGTGAAGCAGTTCGGTCGGGTCTGGCTGGTGACAAAAGCATCAATGAATAATCTCACGAAGCGCCGGATCACCGTTTGGGAACAGTCCGAGATCGTTTTGAATGTCGATATAGATGAGGAGTTTCTGAGCCAGCGCTCGTTAACCGACTTCGCTTACCGCGAGCGCCAGATGCAGCTGTACCGCAAGTACCTGACCCAAGGGAAGGGCGGGACGCAGCAGAAGCAGGCAAAGCCATGACCATGTTTGAAGACGATCAAATCTACGACTGCATCGTGGTCGGATCCGGTACCGCCGGAGCCGTGATCGCGCGTGAACTCAGTAGTCACGGCCAAAAGGTGCTGATCCTTGAACGGGGACAATATCTTCCGCTCAGGGAGACGGTCTGGACGCTTGCGTCGATGTTCAACGAGGTCCCTGTAGCCGACAAGCTCAAGGATGCCCAGGTGCACGCGGCAGGCGGCTCGAGCGCCATGTATCTGGCGGTCATGGACGAACCGCCGATCAATGTGTATCGCGCGCTAGGGATCGACCTGCAGCCCGCCTACGATGCGATCCGTCTACAGGTTCCGCTCGCCGAGATGCCCGACGCGCTCCTGAGCCCGCAGACGCAAAGGCTGCGGGAAGGAGCCATCGCGGCCGGCTACGACTGGAAGAAGAAGTTGATGCTCATCGACCAGTCGAAGTGCAGCGGCGTCTACTCGTACGACGCCAAGTGGAAGGCACTGACTTTCGTCGACGAGGCTGTGCGCCAAGGCGCGGTGCTCAAGTGCCGGGCCCTCACCGAACGGGTACTCATCGAGAACGGGCGCGCGGTTGGCGTGGAATGCCGCATCAAGGAAGGAACGTTTGGCAGCCGTACCGTGCGGTTCCGAGCGGAGCGGGTCGTTGTCTGCGCGGGTTCGCTGGCGACGCCGCTGTTGCTGCGCGCCAGCGGGCTGCACCATGTCGCCGCCGGCGGCTACTATATTGATCCCCTCGTTACGCTGCTCGGGCGCGTCCCGGGCTTTCGCGGCCTCGACAGTTTCACCGGCACGATGGAAGCCACACTCGAAGAGGGCATCGTCCTGAAGGACGCGAACTTCCACAGACTGCCGTTTCGCATGTTGATGTTGAAGTACATGCAACTTTCGCGGATGTTC
>JAYUIZ010000835.1:0-3727 GCA_043765595.1 Lysobacter sp.
GTCGAGCAACGCGGCGATCGCGAACGCGAACGGCACCGCGAAACCGACGTAGCCCATGTAGAGCATCGGCGGATGCACGATCAGGCCGAAATCCTGCAGCAGCGGATTGAGGTCGCGGCCTTCGGCGGCGGCCGGCAGGACGCGCTCGAACGGGTTGCTGGTGAAGATCAGGAACGCCAGGAAGCCGAGGCTGACGATGCCCATCACCCCGAGCACCCGCGCGACGACCGGCAGCGGCAGCGATTTCGAGAACGCCGCCACCGCCGCGGTCCACGCCGCGAGGATCAGCACCCACAGCAGCAGCGAGCCTTCGTGTGCGCCCCACACCGCCGAATAGCGGTACATCATCGGCAGCAGTGAATTGGAGTTGGTGGCGACGTAGCGCACCGAGAAATCCTGCGCCACGAAGGCCCAGGTCAGGATCGCGAACGCCACGCCGACCACCGCCAGTTGCGCCCAGGCCGCCGGCCGCGCGATCGCCATCCAAGGTGCCAGCCCGCGCTGTGCGCCGATCAGCGGCAGCGTGGACAGCAGCAGTGAGATCAACAGCGCCAGGATCAGTGCGATCTGGCCGAATTCGGGGAGCAGATGCATGCGCGGTCAGCGCTCCGGCGGCAGGGTGGCGGCGGGAAGAATGGCGGCAGGAAGCGTGGCGGCAGGGTCTGCCACGTTGTGCTTCTTGTGTGCGAGTCCCATCTTGTCGGCGACTTCCTTCGGCACATAGGTTTCGTCGTGCTTGGCGAGCACCTGCTCGGCAACGAACACTTGACCGTCCATGCGTCCGGTGGCCACCACCGCCTGCTTTTCGCGGAACAGGTCGGGCAGGATGCCGGTGTAGCGCACCGCCATCTCGTCGTCGCCGTCGGTTACTTTGAAGCGCGCCTCCATCGAACCGTCGTCGCGCTGGAACGAATCGGCCGCGACCATGCCGCCGAGGCGGAACACCGTATCGCCGGCCGCGACCTTCGCGCCGGCTTCGCCGGACAGGATTTCTCTGGGCGTGTAGAGGTAAGCGACGTTGCGCTGCAGGGCCAGCGTCACCAACGACGTGGCGGACGCAGCGGCGACCACAAGGGCCAGCACCAGCCACAGGCGGCGTTTGCGGGTGGGGTTCATCGTTGCAGCTCCGAGGACATGGGCGCCTGCTTGGCGGCGGTGCGTTTCGCGCGCAGCGAAACATTGCGCAGCGTACGCCGGATGCGCAGCAGCGGCGCGATGGCGTCCCACAGCAGCACGATGACGAAGACTGCATAGGCGGCGGCGACGTAGCCGGCGTAGGTCATTCCGCTTTCGCTCATGGCGTGCGTTCCGTGGTGGTGTCGATGCCGGCGCGCTGGCGCACCCAGTCCTTGCCGGCTTCGCGTTCCAGATTGTCGGCGCGGGCGCGCAGCAGCAGCGAACCGATGAACCAGAATTTGGTGCCGATCACCATGCCGATCAGCGGCGGCAGCATGCTCGGGTCCATGCTCGATTCGCCGAACACGCGGATGGTCTGGCCCTGGTGCAGCGAGTTCCACCATTCCACCGAATAGCGGATCACCGGCAGCAGGGCGACGCCAACGATCGACAGCAGCCCGGCGGCACGCGCGGCGTTGCGGCGGTCGTCGATGGCCTGATAGAGGCCAATCACGCCCAGGTACAGGAACAGCAGCAGCAGTTCGCTGGTCAGCCGTGGGTCCCATTCCCACCAGGTGCCCCACATCGGCTTGCCCCAGATCGAGCCGGTGGCGAGAGTGATGACGGTGAAGGCGGCGCCGATGGGCGCGCAGGCCATCGACAGGATCTCGCACAGTTTGATCCGCCAGATCAGCGCAATTGCCGCGTAGAACGCCATCAGCGCGAACACGAACATGCTCATCCACGCCGACGGCACATGGATGTAGAGAATCCGGAAGCTGTCGCCCTGTTGGTAGTCGGCCGGCACCACGAACAGGCCCTGCCAGCCGGCCCACAGCATCAGCAGCAGGGCCAGCCCGAAGCTCCACGGCGCCCAACGCGCGGCGAAGCGGTCGAAGTACGGCGGCGAGCCGAGTTGGTGGAACCAGCGGATGACAGGATTCATGGGGGGAAGAATGGCTCGGTGAGACAGCGGAAGTGTTGGCAGTGAACAGTGGAGATCGTCAGGCATTTCTCGGGAAGGTCACTAGATGTGCATCAATTGACCGCGATACGTATCGCTGCCGCCGCGGTCAGCGGCGCCAGCACCATCGCCACGATCAAGCCAGCGGCCAACAGCAGCAGCGCGCCGACCGGATCCAGGCCCTGCGCGCTGGCGGTGACGCTGCCGGCGCCGAACACCAGCACCGGCACGTACAGCGGCAGCGCGAGCAGCCCGACAAGGATACCGGAGCGGCGCATGCCCACGGTCAGCGCCGCCACCACCGCGCCGATCAGGCTCAGCAGCGGCGTGCCCAGCGCCAGCCCGACCATCAGCACCGGCAACTGCGCGCGCGGCAGATGCATGAGTTCGGCCAGAAAAGGCGTTGCCAGCAGCAGCGGCCAGGCAGTGGTCGCCCAGTGCATGAAGGTGCGCACCGCGACCAGCCAGGCCAGCGGCACCGGCGCCAGCATCCATTGCTCCAGCGAGCCGTCCTCAGCGTCGCCGCGGAACAGCGTGTCCAAGGCCAGCAGCCCCGCCAGCAGCGCCGCAACCCACAGCACGCCCGCGGCAACCCGGGCCTGCAGTGCGGGGTCGTTGCCCAGCGCCAGCGCGAACAGCACCACCACGATCAGTGCGAACAGCGCAGGTTGCAGGGCGTCGCCGCGACGGCGCCAGAGCAGGCGCAGGTCGCGGGCGAGCAGGGCACAAGCGGCCTGCCACAGCGTAGGCGCGTTGCCGGCGACATTCATGCGTGGCGAATGCTGCGGGAGCGGCGCGGTCATGCCGGCCGCTCCAGTATCGGTCGCTCCAATACCAGTTCGCGGGTGCGCACCGGTGGCGCGGCGTAGGCGCCGTGGGTGGTGACCAGCGCGGCACCGCCCTCGCGCAGATGCGCCTGGACCATGCGATTGACCAGCTCGATGCCGTCCAGGTCCAAATTGGCGTAGGGCTCGTCCAGCAGCCACACCGGCGCAGGCGACAGCCAGATCCGCGCCAGCGACAGACGCTTCTTCTGTCCGGCCGAGAGCTGGCGGGCGAGGGCGTCCTGATAGCCGTCCAGGCCGACGATCCGCATCGCTGCATCGGACGACTGGCCGCGGCGCCGGCCCTGCAGGCCGCAGAGGAATTCGAGATTCTCCAACGCGCCCAGATCGGCCTTCAGCGCCGGCAGATGGCCCAGATAGGCCAGAGCACGGGTTCGCGCCGGGGAGTCGGTGCCGTGGCCGTCGATCTGGATATTTCCTGCTTCAGCCTGCAGCAGCCCGGCCAGCACCCGCAGCAGGGTGGTCTTGCCGGCGCCGTTGTCGCCGCGGATCAGCAGGGCCTCGCCGGCATCGACCGCGAACTCGAGCGGGCCGAATACCGGCTCTTCGTTGCGCGCGAAGCGAAGGCCGTGGGCTGCCAGCAGCGGTGGCGATGAAGCGTATGGATCGGTCATCGCGGGCGGGTCGGGGCCGGATCGGGGCTGTGTTCCAGCCGGAAGCGACGATTTTACGGGCTGGCCGGCGGCTTTGCCCACGCAGCGTCGCCGTCTCCGTCGTCGCCGAGCCAGTCGACATGCGCATGTCCGGCCACCGATGCCGGCCGCCGCGTACGCATCCGCAAACGCACCGGCTGGCCGCGCGG
>JAYUIZ010000836.1:0-1309 GCA_043765595.1 Lysobacter sp.
ACGCGTGTGCACGTCGGGCAGGTAGTCCTCGGGGATCAGCACGGGAATATGCAGGTCGACCTCGGCGCCGCGATGATCGTGCAGATCAAGGCCGAACGAATCCACGCCCGGCAATTTCCCCTGTTTGATGCTGCGTACCGCGCGATCCAGCAGCTCTGTGTACAGCGAGAATCCGACCTCGGCCATCTGTCCGCTCTGATCTTCGCCAAGCAATTCACCGGCGCCGCGGATTTCAAGATCGTGCGTCGACAGCGTGAAGCCCGCGCCAAGTTCATCCATCGATGCGATCGCTTCCAGCCGCTTGCGCGCGTCCGAAGTGATGTTGCGGTTGTCTGGAATCACCAGATAGGCATACGCCCGATGGTGCGAACGGCCGACGCGACCGCGCAGCTGATGCAGCTGTGCAAGCCCGAATTTGTCGGCGCGGTTGATGACGATCGTGTTGGCGTTCGGGATATCGATGCCCGACTCGATGATGGTCGAGCACAGCAGCACGTTGAAGCGCTGCTTGTGGAAGTCCAGCATCACTCGTTCGAGCTCGCGCTCCGGCATCTGGCCGTGGGCGATGCCGATCCGCGCTTCCGGCACCAGCGCTTCGAGTTCGCGCTGCATGCGGCCGATGCTTTCGACATCATTGTGCAGGAAGTACACCTGGCCGCCGCGTGACAGTTCGCGCTGGAAGGCTTCGCGCAGCTGCGCATCGTCCCAGGGCACCACGAAGGTCTGCACCGCGAGGCGATGCGCGGGCGGCGTGGCGATGATCGACAGATCGCGCAGCCCGGTCATCGCCATGTTCAGTGTGCGTGGGATGGGCGTGGCGGTGAGCGTCAGCAGATGCACGTCGGCGCGCAGCGCCTTCAACGCTTCCTTCTGACGCACGCCAAAACGCTGCTCTTCATCGACGATGACCAGCCCTAGATCCTTGAACTTCACGTCGCCCTGCAGCAGTCGATGGGTGCCGACGATCACGTCGATCTTGCCTTCGGTGAGTTTTTCCAGCTCGGCCTTGATTTCTTTCGTCGATTTGAAGCGCGAGAGCACTTCGACCTTGAGCGGCCAATCGGCGAAACGGTCGCGGAAATTCCGGTAGTGCTGTTCGGCGAGCAGGGTGGTGGGCACCAATATCGCGACCTGTTTGCCGGCGATGGCGGCCCCGAACGCCGCGCGTACCGCGACTTCGGTTTTGCCGAAGCCCACGTCGCCGCAGACCACCCGGTCCATCGGTCGCGACGACGCCAGGTCGCGCAGCACTGCTTCGATCGACGCCAGCTGATCCGGGGTTTCCTCGAACGGGAAGGTCGCTGCGAAA
>JAYUIZ010000837.1:0-3724 GCA_043765595.1 Lysobacter sp.
GGCGCAGCCGCTGACACGGGTCGCTGGCGTGGTTCTATGTCATGGAGACTCCATGTTCTGAACCATGCGAATTATGGCACGCGACCGGATTGATGGCGCTGCGGCAGATACGCCATCAGGCGGCATCCTCAACCACGTACCCACAGCGTGTTTCCGGCAAGCCTTCGTTGATCGCCAGGTCCAATCGCCAAGTTCAGCAGAGTCCGCAGTGCGGCGGCTTCGACAGACGACAGCAGCGCGACGAGTGCGCGTTTATGGTCGGCAATGCGCTGCATCCGCGACGGCAGGACCGCACCCCGCGTGGGTTCGACCTTGATTCAGTCGCCGTTGAGATGGATCCGGCGGGTCTACAGGGGCCGGGCGGCAGCGCCCTGCATTCAAGTCGCTGGAAACTATCACCCCAGCCGGCGGGGCAAAGAGGGCCGAATGTCAGGGACGGCGATCCATCAGCCTGCACAGCGGGCGGCTTGCACGGCGGCATGCGCGCCCTGCCCCGCTCCGTTAAACTGGCCGTCCGGCCCCATGGGGCGACGCAATGACCGCAATGTCCGAGGACGACAGTAGTACCCGCGCAGTGGACGCCAACGACAAGGCGCCCGCCGAAAAGAAAGCCGACAAGCGCCGGTCGTGGCTCTCGCGCTTCAGTGCAGCGATCTCCGGCGAACCGGACAATCAGGAAGATCTGGTCGAACTACTGCGCGATGTGCAGGCCGACGGCGTGATCGACGCCGACACCCTGCGGATCATGGAAGGCGCCGTCGCTATTTCCGACATGAGCGTCGGCGACATCATGGTGCCGCGCGCGCAGATGGTGGTGCTGCCGGTCGACGGCAAATTCCTTGCGCTGATGAAGGACGTGGTGGAGTCCGGCCATTCGCGCTTCCCCATCCACGGCGAAGACCGCGACGAGATCCTCGGCATCCTGCTGGCCAAGGATCTGCTGCGCGGCGTGGTCACCGACAACGGCCCCAGCACGGTGCGCGAACTGCTGCGCCCGGCGGTGCTGGTGCCCGAATCCAAGCGCCTGGACATCCTGCTGCGCGAGTTCCGCCAGTCGCGCAACCACATGGCGATCGTGATCGACGAATACGGCGGCGTGGCCGGTCTGGTCACCATCGAGGACGTGCTGGAACAGATCGTCGGCGAGATCGACGACGAGCACGACGACGCCGAGGACCCGGACGCACTGATCGCGGCGCAGGCCGACGGCCAGTATCTGGTCGATGCGCTCACGCCCATTTCCGATTTCAACGCGCGTTTCGGCGCCGATTTCGACGACGACGAATACGACACCATCGGCGGTCTGATCACCGCAGCCATCGGCCATCTGCCCGAAGCCGGCGAAGAGCTGACACTCGCCCGTTTCGGCTTCCGGGTGGCGCGCGCCGATGCCCGCCGCCTGCACACGCTCCACGTGAGTGTGCATGCCGCCTGATCATCGCGAGCGCCGCCGCCGCGCGATCGTCGCGGCGCTGCTGGCATCGCTGCTGGCACTGATTTTCAGCGTCGCCTGCGCCGCGCAGGACGTGTTGCGGGCCGGGCAGCCGGCGGCACCGCGCATCGGCATCGCGACGATGCAGCCGGGCGAGATCTTCTTCGAACGCTTCGGCCACAACTCGATCGTCGTGGACGATCCCGCATTGGGCGAACCGCTGTCGTACAACTTCGGCTTCTTCGACATGGCCGAGCCCGACTTCATGAGTCGTTTCGTGAAGGGCGACATGCGTTACTACCTTGCGCGTCTGGCATGGCGCGACGACCTGCAGTACTACCTCGACAGCGGCCGCGGCGTGAACATTCAGTGGCTCGACCTCACCCCCACGCAGGCCAACGCCATGGCCGCCGCGCTGGCCGAGAACGCGAAGCCCGAGAACGCGCGCTATCGCTACGACTACTTCATCGACAACTGCGCCACCCGCGTCCGCGACGCGATCGACCGCAGCCTCGGCGGCGCGCTGAAGCCACAGCTCACCGCGCGTTCGCAGGGCAACACCTTCCGCAGCGAGGCCGTGCGCCTCGCCTCGCCCGCACCGTGGATGTGGCTGGGCTTCGACGTCGGCCTGGGCCCGTCGTCGGACAAGCCGATGTCGCGCTGGGAAGAGGCCTACGTACCGATGCGCCTGGCCGCCAGCCTGCGCGCCGCGAAGCTCGCCGACGGCCGCCCGCTGGTTGCCAGCGAGGAACAAGTCGCGCCGCACCGCATCGCTCCCGAACCGCCGGAATTCCAGCGCGCCTGGTGGCGCTGGCTGCTTGCTGGCCTCGCCATCGCCGCGCTGTGGTCGTGGCTGCAGTCGCGCAGTCAGAAATCCGCCGCCGCCATCGCGCTGGCGTTCTGGTCTGTCGCCGCGCTGCTGGGCACGGTGATGGCGCTGGTCTGGCTGGGCACCGAACACCGCTTCGCCTGGGCCAACCACAATCTGATGCTGCTCAGCCCGCTGTCGTGGCTGCTGTTGCCCGGTGGCTGGCGACTGGCGCGCAGCCGGCCTGCGGGGTCGCTATTCCGGCGTGCGCTGATCGCGACCGTCGTCCTCGCCATGCTCGCCCCGTTCCTGCACTGGTCCACGGCTGTGCCACAGGCCAACGCCCACTGGATCGCCCTGCTGCTGCCGATCCACGCCGCCTTCGGCATCGCCTGGCTGCGCGATCGCCCGCCCTCGTAGGAGGGCCTTCAGGCCCGAGCTCTCCGGAACGTTCACCGCGATCTCCGAAGAGCTCGGGGCTGAAGCCCCTCCTACAACGGCGTGCCGATATCCCGCCACAGGGCTCAGGCCTGATGATCTCGTAGGAGGGCCTTCAGGCCCGAGCTCTTCCCGAACGACCGCCGCAACCCTTCCAAAGCTCGGGGCTGAAGCCCCTCCTACAAGATCGATTCCCACCCCCTGTAGGCGGCCCTCACGCCCAACGATCGATACGCAGCAACCGATTCCCGTAGGAGGGCCTTCAGGCCCGAGCTTTCCCGCCCCCGGAAAATCCCTACCTCCAACCGCGGCTTTGGCTGATTCCACAGACTCCGGCATCCACACATGCTGCCCGGATGAACCACAAACACCACCAATTACGCAAAGGCCGCGTCTCACAACCGAGACAGATTTACCTCGTCACTTTCTGCACTCACACGCGCAAACCGATCTTCCGCAATCACGACATCGCCACCGATGCGGTCGCCGCGCTGCTCGAACCTCGGCATTGGAACGATGCACACCTCATGGCGTGGGTGTTGATGCCCGATCACTGGCACGGCCTGATCCAGCTCGATACGGGCATCTCCATTTCGCAGGTGATCGGCAGGCTCAAAGGCGCAAGCGCCCGCGCATTGGGCCTGCGCCATCCGCACATACGGCCCGTCTGGCAGGACAGCTTTCACGATCGTGCGCTGCACGCCGAAGAAGACCTGCAGACCGTAGCGCACTACATCCTCAACAACCCAGTACGTGCCGGTCTGGTCGACACCGCCGAGGCCTACCCCTTTTCGCGCAACCTGCCCCCGTAGGAGGGCCTTCAGGCCCGAGCTCTCCAGAACGATCGCCGCGACACGTGAATCGAGCTCGGGGCTGAAGCCCCTCCTACAACATCGATCCCCCCGTAGGTGACCCTCAGGCCAGACGATCAATACGCAGCGACCGCTTCCAGTAGGAGGGCCTTCAGGCCCGAGCTCTAAAAGGATTGCGGCGATCGTTCCGGAAAGCTCGGGCCTGAAGGCCCTCCTACGTGTTCGTGCGCCCCT
>JAYUIZ010000838.1:0-1308 GCA_043765595.1 Lysobacter sp.
ATGCGCACCGGGTCTTCGCGGTAGCGCGTCTCGGGGTCGCCGATGATCTTCATCACCCGATTGTTGACGTCCTCAAAGCCGCCCAGATAATCGCGCACCGAGAAATCGGCGATCGCGTAATACAGCGCGTTCGCAGTGAAATCGCGGCGCACGGCATCATCCTCGATGGTGCCGTAAACGTTGTCGCGCAGCACCCGGCCTTCCACGTCCTGCTCGCGGTCGCCGCTGCCGTCGTCGGTGTTGGCGCGGAACGTCGCCACCTCGATGATCTCGCGGCCGTAGACCACGTGCGCCAGTCGAAACCGGCGGCCGATCAGGCGGCAATTGCGGAACAGATGCTTGACCTGTTCGGGCGTGGCGTCGGTAGCCACGTCGAAGTCCTTCGGATGTTCGCCCAACAGCAGGTCGCGTACCGCACCGCCGACGAGATAGGCGCCGTATCCGGCTTCATGCAGCCGATAAAGCACGCGCAGCGCACTAGGACTGATGTCCTTGCGCGAAATCGCGTGCTGATCACGGGGAATGGTGCGCGGTGCTGTCGGCAGAATCGAAGGGTCGGTCATCGGCGCTCGGAGATTGATGTGCACGGCGGGCCTGAATTGGTCACGACGCCGGTTGGCCGGCTATACTAACAGCCTGTCGACATCGCCCGTTCGGCCAAGTCTTCCCGCCTGTCGAACACGGCCACGCCAGCTCTCCGCAAACGCGACATCTCAAGCGAAGCTTTTTGCTCCCTTCGTCTAGAGGCCCAGGACGTGGCCCTCTCAAGGCTAAAACACGGGTTCGAATCCCGTAGGGAGCGCCATATTAAAGCCTGCGTCGAAGACGCAGGCTTTAATTTTTGCCTTCGCCCGGGCTTCCGCTCTTCCCGGGTCGCTCCAACGGACGCAGGGGCTTGACCGGCTTTCTCCTTGTGCCCGCCCCGCTTTACACTTGCCACTCCTCGCCTTCCGGGTCGAACCATGCCTTTCGTCGTCACAGAAAACTGCATCAAGTGCAAGTACACCGACTGCGTTGAAGTTTGTCCGGTCGATTGCTTCCACGAAGGCCCGAACTTTCTGGTGATCGATCCGGACGAGTGCATCGATTGCACCCTCTGCGAACCGGAATGTCCGATCAACGCGATCTACCCGGAAGACGATGTCCCGGCCGGGCAGGAAGCCTTCGTCGCCCTCAACAAAGAGCTAGCGGCGTCGTGGCCGGTCATCACCACCCGCAAGGACGGGATGGCCGACGCGAAGGACTGGGAAGGTAAGCCGGACAAGCTGCCGCTGCTGGAGCGCTGAGCCTGATGTGAGCTGAGCCTGA
>JAYUIZ010000839.1:0-1306 GCA_043765595.1 Lysobacter sp.
AATACCGCGTGATCGAGTCCGGCAACGGCGCCAAGCCGACCCAGGCCAACCAGATCTCGGTCGAATTCAAAAGCACGCTACCCGACGGCAGCGTGATCGCCGACACCAGCGTGCCGAGCGAAGGCCAGCCCGCCGGCCCGGTCACCGTGCGTCTGAGCGAGATCCCGCTGTCGGGCCTGCGCGAAGCGCTGCAGTTGATGCCGACCGGCGCGCGCTGGGAAGTGGCCCTGCCGGGCAGTGCCGCCCACGGCACCACGGTCGATCGCGCTGGCGAAATGGCCAATCAGGTGGTGATCTTCAACATCAAGCTGACCAACGTTGGCCCTGTCGTTGCAGCACCGCAGCAGCAGCCGCAGCAGCCGCCCCGCAACTGATCCATTCCGGTGGTGTTTGCACCGACTGGCTCGTTCGCATGATCCACCCTCACGCCGGCGCTCTGCCGGCGTGATGTTTTCAGGCCCCCGACGGATGACCACAGCCTCCCCCGTTCTCACGCCCTGCATCGGTGTCTGCACGCTCGACCCTGCCGGGTATTGCGACGGATGCCTGCGCACCGGCAATGAGATCGCCGGCTGGATGTCGATGAGCGATGCCCAGCGCCTGCACATGATGGATGTGGTGCTGCCGATGCGCGAGCTTCGCCAAGCCGAGGCCGAATCCAGGCAAGACGTCCGCGCATGATCGCTGCGTTGCCGGCGCTGCGTGATGCCCTGCATCCACTTGCGGCGATGCCGTCCGGCGCGCCGTGGAATTATGCCGAACTCGCCGATCTGCTCGGCGATGCGCCGGCGGTGGATGCTGCCGTGCTGGTTGGACTGGTGCCGCGCGACACCGGGGTGCGGGTATTGCTCACCCGGCGCACCGACAGTCTTCGCCATCACGCCGGGCAGGTGAGTTTCCCCGGTGGACGGATCGAAGCGGACGATTTGGATGTTGTTTCCGCGGCGCTGCGCGAGGCCCAGGAGGAAATCGGTCTTGGCCGGGATCTCGCGACGCCGCTGGGATTTCTCGACCCGCTGATCACGATCACCGGTTTCCGCGTGCTGCCGGTGGTGGCGCGGATCGATCCCGGCTTTGTCGCAGTGCCCGACCCTGGCGAAGTTGCCGAGGTGTTCGAGGTGGATCTGGATTTCCTGATGCATCCGGACAATCTTGAACACGTCGATATCGAATACCGCGGCCGCACGCGCCACGTGCTGCAGTTCCGCAGCCCGCCGCAGGCGCCTCAGCAGCGCATCTGGGGCGTGACCGCCTCGATTCTGTTCAATCTGCGCGAACGTCTTGCGCAAGTGGAGCTGCCATGACA
>JAYUIZ010000840.1:0-11777 GCA_043765595.1 Lysobacter sp.
GTAACCTCCCGTCGCAGGTGCTCTTGTCCAGCTTACACGGATGATCCAAGAATGCGTCCACACAATCATGAACATGCGACTTGATCGCCGTGTGCAATGCGGTCATGCCTTGCCAATCCTGCAGGTCTGGATCGGCGCCAAGCTTCAGCATCGCACCGATAAGCTTGGTTTCCCCAGCCTCGGCAACAAGCATCAGTGGCGTTTGGCCCTTGAAGTCGACGAGGTTCAACTGTTCCGGCATGAGTTGGCATAAGAGCGCGACAGCCTTGCGCCAGCGCCCCAGTAGCACATCCAGGCGGGCGTCCGCCTCCATGGCCGAAATAGAGCCGGCGATAGGATGCGAGTGAAGATCTTGCGGCAGATTTGCCCTGAATTTGACGACGAACAGAAGCAGGGATTCACCGGTCACAAGCGGCAGGCATTTCTTCAGGTGCTTGCGGTTTTCCGCAACCCAGGCGCGCAGCCGTTCCAAGTCGCCTGCCATCACTAGACCAATGAGCTGTTCCGCTTTTTCTTGTGCCATCGGCGTAAGGCGCTCAATGCCTGGATACGGCACGTAGAGTGTGTCCCAGAAGTATTCAGACGCCCATCGCGCGGCGTCCTCGATGCCGGGGATTTCGCTCCCTTCCACCATCCCGCCTTCAAGCATTTTGCTGTAATACCTCTCGTGATTCTCGGGAATCAACTTCTGGTTGGCGACAGCGGTGGCCAAGCAGTCTCGGGCGACTTCTCCACGCAGGCGACCGTAGTTCCGTTCAAATGACGCATTCAGCGATTTTCTGAAGAGGCTCTCTGCCCCCTCGAAATCGTTGCATGCCAGCAGATGCTTGGCCTTGTATTGCAGAACTGTAGCCTTCCACAGCCAACAGTATTCATTGGCTTCGGCCTCGTCGAGCAGTGCTTGCACTCGATCGCAAGCGTCTTGCGGCCGTTGCTCGCGATCATCATTCAGAAGGCCATAAAGTTCGAAAAGGATCGCCTGAACCACCTCGCTTGGTGTAGTGGCCACATCACGCAAACGTTGGATGGCCGCTTGCCTCGCGAGCGGTGGGATATCTGAACTCTGCACCACTTGAGACAACACCCAAAAGCGGTGCTCATTTTGCAGCTGGCTCCAAGACCAAGAGCCCATCAAGCTCTCGATCAGTCCAACCTCAGCGGCGAGGTCTTCGGCAAGACGTATCGCACGCTCGGCCTTCCGCTTGATGACGGCCATCGCTGATGCAGCGTCATAACCAAAATGGTCTTCAAGTTCTGCGCAAGCCTTCATTTCGCTGAACTGCCGGGTTATCACCATGGCCAGTTCTTGATTCGCGCTCTGTTTACGCGATGGCAGGATGGACAGAAATAATCCTTGTTTGTCCCACGGTGGCAGGTGGTCTTCAAACCACGCGTTCTCGGCCGCCTCACCCTCACCACGGCATTGACACCATGCGTCTATGGTCAAGTTATGGATGTGTTTGTAGATGCCCAACAATTGGAGCAGTTTGTTCTGCTGCGCATCGGCGCAGAGCCGATCAATGCATGGGCACAGGAACTTGAGCAGTCGAAAGTAGCCGTCCTGCATCATGCGGGCGAACAGCAGACGCTGACGGATTGTGTGCAGCGATGGGATTCCATAGCGAAGAGCCAGATGCCAGACGAACACTAACTTCTCGCCCTCATCGGCACCGCCATCCAGAATCACCTCCAGACGGCCCGCTTGGGTCATTGGAATCTCCAAGCGGAGCTTTTCGGCAGTCAGATTCTTGCGCGCAACGAAAGCCAAGGCTTCGTCGAACTGTTCGGCAGGCGAAAGCTTTTCGCTGGATACGAACGCACCATGGAAATGCAGCTCCGTCTGATCTGCGAAGTATTTTTTTATCGATCCCTTCTGGATGGTGGTACCGCTCCGCCAGTTGTAGAGGGAACGGCGCAGACCTTCATGCACGCCGTCCGTCGCTTCGCTTTGCGCGTCCGCCACTTTTTCCAGCGGCATCCCCAACAGATCAAGGAGCCAGTCCACGACTTGGGCTACCGGCAGGTACAGACTCAACTTTTCATCGGCTTCTTGAAGCTCAGGGAGATACCAGAAGCGCCCGCTTGGCATCCCTTGATCGACCGGGCTGTCGAGATTACAGAAGGCCGTATGCCGCGCCAGTCTTGGTATGAAGAAGTGACCCAGCAGCGTCCACAGAATCTGACGCTGGTCAGCGTCGAACGTCCATGTGCTGAGTTCGACGGATTTGTATGCGTCCGCCAATGACTGGAGGTTGTCTATGGCGTTTAGGCACGCGAGTGGCTCCATGTCCAGGGCGTCGAAGATCCCACGCAGAATCTCCTCAAACATCGCCTTGTGGGCCGCGATGCTGTCTTGTGCGCAGGCGAACTTCTCCTTCTTGGTGGTGCGATAACCAGGACAACCAAGGCTCTGGTGGATCTCCAGCAGAATGGCCTCGGTCAATGGCAGGGTGTTCATGTTGCTCGTCCTTGGGGTTGGGATGGTGCTGCGATTTTTTCAAGGGCCGCCTACTCTGGCACTGAAAAGTGCAGTACCCCCCCCCCTATTGCGTGCTCGAAGTTGGCGGTCCGGAGGTCCCAGGAGGCGGTCTCACAGATGCCCAAAACGGCCACACCTATGGCATCAGCGTGCTGTCAATAGGCTCGCGGCGGACCAAGGAACGCGAAAACTCGGCTGGCGAAACCATCGCGCGCATAAGCCCATGAAGACATGGAGAAAATTCACGGTGTGCGGGGGAGAAACCCCGCGCTATTACGCTACGCTGCAATCCGACGTGAGAGAGCGTTTGGATAGGATGTTGCTACCGGATTGCCTTGTCTTTTCGACGGGGTAATCTACCGACCGTAACGGCCCGCCCGGCCAGCACCAACCAAGCCCCCATGCCAATCAATATCGACACGCTCAGCGAAGCCGAACTGATCGACCTCAATCAACGCATCGTGGAGCGGCTGAAGTTCATGCAGCACGCCCGCGCGCACCGGGCGATGCTGGAATTCCGCATCGGCGAAAGGGTCTGGTTCGAGAACGACCTCGGCGTACGCGTGGACGCAATGATCGTGCGCTACAACCGCAAGTCGGTTTCGCTGATGACTGACGAAGGCCAACAGTGGCGGGTGGCGCCCCGGTTTCTTCGCAAGCTGCAAGACGATGTCATCGATGCGATGGCGGAAAATATTGTGCTTTTGCCGGAGTGATGATGTCGCGCTCACGAACGCGTGTGAGCTGATCTTTCTCAAGCGCATCCCTATCGGAGAGAGCCGCGCAATCTTGGGCTGACACACGCTGTGCTGCCAGCAGCTGACTGGCGTCGCCCCACAACGGAGCTTGTTGGCTGGAGGCTGCGTTGACCAAGCCCGCGCCGTAATCGTGATCGTGATCGCCTCGCGAGCGACCTTTCGGAATGATGTGCAGCAGCACGCCGTTTCGCCCGCTTCACTCGGCCAACGCCTCCGTCACGGACTTCGGACCATTGCCCTGCGGTGCTGCAGCGCACTTCATCGCAGTGCGTGAGACCGGCCCCTCCGCTAATGTAGGCGATCTTGCCCCCTCCGACCCCGCGCCGGGCCGGGGCGCCAGTCGACGAGGACATGGACAGCAACCGCCACTCACGTACCCGCGCCTACATTTTGGCCCGCCAGCAGAACCCGGCCTGGCAGCTGCTGGCTTGGCGCCGGGCGCCGTTGGTGCTGGGCTGCCTGCAGTCGCTGTTCGAGGACAGCCAGGATGGCGTCGATTTCGATGATGCCCAGCAAGCGCTGGCTGAACTGCTGGCCGGCCATGCCGGACTCAGCGAATTCGAGATCGACAGCGATCCCTCCGTGCTGGCACGCAAGGAACTGCGCAACTGGATTCGCCATGCGTTGGTGGTCGAACGCGAAGGACGGCTGTACGCCACGGACGCGCTTGAGACCGCGCTGCGCTTCGTGGATGCCCTGGACAGCCGGATGATGACATCGACGGCCTCGCGTCTGGCGGTGGTCCAGCGTGAGATCGAGCGGCTGGAGGCACGGCTCAATCCCGATCCGCAGAGCAGGGCCGAACACCTGCGCCGGCAGATCGCTGGCCTGCAGCGTGAGCTTGAAGAAGCCGAAGCCGGGCGCATCGAGGTCGCAAGCACACAGGAAGCGACCGAAGGCATCCGCGAGCTGTACACACTGGCGACCAGTCTGCGCGCCGACTTCCGCCGGGTGGAGGATTCCTGGCGCGATGCTGATCTGCGCCTGCGCCATGACATCGTCAACGATGGCTACCACCGCGGCACGATCGTCGACACCCTGCTGGACGGTCACGACACCCTGCTTGAGACCGCCGAGGGCCGGGTCTTCCAGGCCTTCCAGCAGCAGTTGCAGCGGGAAGTCGAACTGGATGCGATGAAACGCCGCCTGCGCGTGATCTTGCAGCATTCACAGGCCAGAACCGCGCTGACAGCGACGCAACAAGCCGATCTGCGCTGGCTGGTGATGCGTCTGGTGAAGGAATCTGCGTCGGTCATCCGCACCCGCTCGCGCAGCGAACGTGATGTCCGCAGTTTTTTGCGCACCGGTCTGGCAGCGGAACACCACCGGGTCGGGCAGCTGCTCAACGAAGTGTTCCGCTACGCGCAGCAAGTGGACTGGAGTGCGGCTTCCGTTCGCCGACAGCCCAGTTGCCTGCCACCTGTGGCTGTTGTCTGCAGCGGTCTGCCGCTGGTCGAGCGGCTGCGCTTCAAGTCGCTGGATCAGCAGGCACTGCGGGACCTGGATCTGCAGCGCATGGCCGGCGATATCGATCAGATCGAGGACGAATTCTGGTCGTCACTGGACAGCCTTGATCGCGACGCCCTGGTGCGCGACACCGTAGACGTGGTTCGTGCCAGCGACACACCGCTGAGCTTGGCAGACCTCGCGCAGCGCTTGCCGCCCACTCACGATCTGGAAACCCTCGCAGTGTGGCTGGGCATGGCCCGAGAAGCGGCCTGCGTTGTCGGCACGCAGCGCGAAACGCTGGATGTCACCCTCAAGGATCTGGCGACTCGAAATGCCGCCAGCCAAGACAAGCAGACCCTGCGCTTCCAAGTGCCGCTGCTCGCCCTCGATCCCGCAGCCTTCGAGCATTTTGAATGGGAATCTTGATATGACGACCAGCGTTGAAGGTGTCGATGCCGGCATCGACCAGAACACGACCGACGCCGACGATCGCAATACCGCGTCCCGGTCGGCGGATCTCAATGTGGATGCCTCCGCGGGCTCGGATATCGACGCCAGCGTGCGTGCCGCGATTCTGGAACTGATGAAGTACGGTCTGCTGGAGCAATCCAGCAAGCCCAATCTCTACCGCAATGCACTGCTGTACCGGAATAAGGCCGACGAGGTGTTGCGCTGGCTTGATCTGGGCTTGCGCATCGACGAGATTCGCGGCCTGGCTTTCATCGTGGTGAATGCCGCCCCCGATCAGGAAGACGACGAATGGTCGCACCCTCTGGTCCGCAAGCAGCGCTTGACGCTGGAGCAGTCTCTCCTGGTCGCGATTCTGCGCCAACAGTTCGTGGCCCATGAAGTGGAATGCGGCGTCGGCGCGAGCGATGCGCGGGTCGCACTTGAGGATGTGCTGCCGCATTTGCAAACGTATCTCGGCGATCTGGGAAGCGATGCCCAGGAGAGAAAGCGCCTGTTGACACTGCTGGAGCAGCTGAAGGGGCATGGCATCGTGTCCGATGTGGATCAGCAGGAACGTGTGACCATCCGGCCGATCATCGCGCACTTGGCCAATCCTGAAAATCTCACCCATCTGGTCCAAGCGCTGCGTGAAGCCATCGGTGGCACAGCACCGCAGGCCGCAGCAGACGAAGAGGCTGACGCGTGAACAAGGCAACCGCCTCTGCACAGGTTTCGGACACGTCGTCCGGCAGTTACGTTCTAACCCAGCTCGATGTCTACGACTGGGGTGCGTTCGGCGGCCGTCACAGCGCGGAAATCGATCTGGCGGGCACCGCGATCATCGGCCCGACGGGCAGCGGCAAAACCACGTTGGTGGATGCGCTGATGACCCTGCTGGTCGCCAGCCCCCGCTACAACCTGGCGTCCACCGGCGGCCACGAAAGCGACCGCGATTTGGTGTCCTACGTCCGCGGCGTTTCTGGCGCGGGCAACGACGGCGGCGGCAACGAACACATTGCCCGGCCCGGCCCCGCCGTGACCGCGATCGCCGCGCGTTTCAGCGACGGTGAAGCGGTGGTGCGCATCGGTGGTCTGTTCTGGTTCGACGGCACCAGTTCGGCGCTGGCCGACCTCAAGCGTCGCTGGTTTTTCTGCCTCAATGACGCACCGGCCCTGGACGAATGGCTGGAAATCCACCGGGAAGCCGGCGCACGTGGGCTGAAGGAGCTGGAGCGCACGTGTGCAGGCCTCAAGATCTATGAGACCAAGCAGTCCTACCTGTCGCGACTGCGCAGTCACTTCGAGGTTGGCGACAATGCCTTCGATCTGCTCAATCGCGCAGCCGGCCTCAAGCAGCTCGACAGCATCGACAAGGTGTTTCGTGAGCTGGTGCTGGATGACGCTTCGGCCTTCGACGATGCGCGTACAGTGGCCGACGAATTCGATACGCTGGCCGGCATCCGTCGCGAGCTTGAAACAGCTCGCAAGCAACGCGACACCTTGCTGCCTATCGACAAAGGCTGGACGGAACACCATCAGGCCAGCGCGAAGCTGGACGAGCAGAACGCTTTGTTGTCGCTGCTGCCGGCTTGGTTCGGCGAGCATGCGATCGCGCTTTGGCAGAACAAAGCAACGAGCGAACAGGCTGAATTACTCAAACAGCGGCAACAAGCCGACACCTTGGCCGATACCTTGTCGCGCGCCATCGCCACCGAGCAATCCCTGCAAGCACGCTATCTGCAGGCCGGTGGGCAACGGATCGAAGAACTGCATCGGCACCTCGCCCTGCAAGAAGACAAGCTTAAGGGATGCCAGCGCGAGGCGGCACGCTATCAGATGTGGGCTGCCAGCCTCGGCTTGAATCCGATGCTGACCCTGACTGCATGGCAGGAGAATCAGGCGGCCATTGAGCAGCGGCGCAGTGAAGAAACCCAGCGTTGCTCGGAGCAGCAGCAGGCCGCATGGGAAGCCGGCGCCAAGCAACAGGCGTTGCTTGCCGAACGCGACCGGCTTCGGCAAGAGCTGAAAGAAGCCGAGAAGCGCCCGAACTCCAACATCCCCATCGATCAGCAGGGATTCCGGACGCAGCTTGCGCAGCATCTTGGCCTGGATGAAGACGCCTTGCCCTTCGTCGCTGAGCTGGTCGAAGTGCAACCGCAACATGCCGATTGGCGCAGCGCAATCGAACGCGCGCTGGGTAGCGAACGCTTGCGCCTGCTCATCGCTCCCGAGCATGCGCCTGCGGCATTGGCCTGGATCAACGCGCGCAACAACCGGCTGCATGTGCGTCTGCGCGAAGCCGATGTTCGTTCTGAACAATCTCAGTTTTTCAACGATGGATTCACGCGCAAGCTTAATTTCAAGGCGCATGCGCATCGCGAGGCGCTGAAGCATCTGCTCGCCGGTATCGACCGGCATTGCGTGGCCGACGTCGAAACGTTGCGCCGCACACCGCATGCGATGACCGTCGAAGGCCTGATGTCCGGCCGCAGCGGTTACTTCGATAAACAGGACCAGAAGTCGCTCAAAGACAACTGGATGACGGGTTTCGACAACCGGGATCAGCTCGAGCGCCTCGCGCAGGCGCTCGCCGCCGCGACGCAGCAGCACGCGGCCAGCCTGCGCGAGATGCGCGATGCTGAGGCGACGGTCGAAGAAACCCGGAAGAGCCTCACGCTGCTGGAGCGACTGCAGGAGGTCATCTTTGACAACATCGATACTCCTGGCGCACAAGCAGAATTTGATCGATTGCAAGCGCAGTTACTGGAGTTGACAGCACCCACCTCCGATGTCGAGCAGGCGCGAAGCGAGTGGGAGGCCGCCAGACAGCAGACGCAGGCCCTTCAGGGCGAGCAGATAACACTGAAGACGCGGATTGCGCTGCTCGACAACGCCATCGAACAAGCGAATGCTGCGGTCAACCGCATCCGCAAACGCATCGGCAATGGATTGGACGACGCTCAGAACGCTCTGGCAGCCGATCATTTGAAAGCGCCACAAGCCGACGATCCTTCCGAATTCGACGACCTTGAACGTCGGGAAACCGAGCGCGTTCAGCTGCAGATCAAGGGACAGTCCGAGCGTCGAAGCAAAATCGAGCGCCAACTCGTCCGTGACATGAGCGATGCAAAGAAAGAGGACACCGGCGCCCTGTCCGAAGCCGGAACGGAACTGCAGGACCTGCCGGCGTATCGCGAACGTCTTCGCGTGCTCAGTGAAGAAGCGCTCCCCGAGAAACTAGGCCGCTTCCTCACCTATCTCAATCAATCGTCGGATCAGGGCGTCACCCAGTTGCTGAGCGGGATCGACAGCGAAGTCGCAGTGATCGAAGAGCGCATCGCCGACCTCAATGCGACATTGGAACGTGTGGACTTCCAGCCCGGCCGCTACCTGCGATTGGAGCCGCAGCGGGTCGAGCATGAGAGCCTGCGCACCCTGCGACAGGCCCGCGCCCAGCTGCGCTCGTCTCAACTCAAGGACGATCAGGGCGAAAGCCATTACCGCGCCCTGGTCGAACTGGTGCGTCTGTTGCGCGACGCGGTGGAACGCCGCAAGACGCAAAGCGCACAGGCGCTGCTGGATCCGCGCTATCGATTGCAGTTTGCCGTGTGGGTGATCGAACGCGACACCGGCAAGGTCATCGAGAAACGAACCAGCTCCCAGGGTGGCAGCGGCGGCGAGAAGGAAATCATCGCAAGCTATGTGCTGACTGCATCGCTGAGCTATGCGCTGTGCCCACGTGGCCGCCAGCAGCCGCTGTTTGCCACGATCGTGCTTGATGAGGCGTTCTCGAAAAGCTCGCAGGCGGTGGCCGGGCGCATCATCCGTGCGTTGGCGGAGTTCGGTCTGCACCCGCTGTTCGTCACTCCGAATAAAGAACTGCGCCTGCTGCGCGAATACACCCGCTCTGCCATCGTCATCCACCGCAAAGGCGCGCAGGCGACGATGACCACGCTGAGTTGGGAGGCGCTGGAAACCCACGCACGCAATCGTGCCGATCGACAGGGACGCGGCAGTGAAGTCGCCTGACGAACTGGCCGAGATACTGGTACGCCAATGGCACAACGCCGACAAGCGCGAACAGCGATTGCTCGATCCGCAAGCGTGGCCGATATCGCTGCCCATTGGCCGGCCACCGCCGATGGTGTTGGCGCAAAAGACCGCGCAGGTGCGCGAACACATCGAGCGCTGGCGGGCAGTGACCGTCGGCGAGGTGCAATGGCAATCCATCGCCTACCGCAGCGCGGCAGAGCCGGTCTCGCTGCCGCAGCATTGGCAGCTTCGCTCGCCGCAGGAGTGGGCGCAGGCTTCGGGTGATGCACAGGTGCAACTTGAACTGCAACGACTGCTATATCTGCTCGATCGTGTCGATGCCCGCTTCCATTCGCTGCTGATTCGGCAGCGCGCGCAGTGGCGCGACCGCAATGACGATGAGGTTGTCCAAGCGGCCGCGCTTGCGCTTGCGCTGGAGCCCGGTATTGCAGCCGGCCGCCCGCTACGCAGCCTTGCCCTGGCGGGCATCGACAGCAAGTTCATGGAACGTCATCGCGGACTGGTGACGGCCCTGCTCGATATCCGCTTCGATGGGCAAGCTTCGCAGCTCGGGCTCAGCAGCTTTCTGGATGCTGCCGATGAAGGCGACCACTGGCTGTTGGTTGCGCCATTGTCACCAGGGTTGCTGCCCTTCGCCCAGCAACGTGTGCGGGCGCGCGAGTTGCGCGATACGCCTCTGCCAGCACAACGCATTCTGCTGATCGAGAATGATCGCTGCCTGCACCTGCTGCCGATGCTGCCTGACACCATCGCTGTACTGGGCTCCGGCCTTGATCTGGCGTGGCTGCGCGCGGACTGGTTGCGCGAACGTCAAATTGGCTATTGGGGCGACATGGATACGTGGGGACTGTGCATGCTGGCACGTGCCCGCGAGCTTCAACCTCACTTGGCGGCATTATTGATGGGCCAGCCTCTGTTCGAGCGCTTCGCTGGTACGCTTGCAGTGCCGGAGCCGATCACCGCCGGCTCCAAGTCACCAAGTGGGCTAACGGTTTTCGAACAAGGGTTTTACCAACATCTCATCAACAAAGCTAAAGGCAGGATCGAACAGGAATTCCTGCCTCAGAGCATCGTGGCTGACGCCATGTCGAGATGGGCGTAATGGCTTTACCTTGCAGACGTTACGCCGGACAAGTTCGTCAGCTCGCCGTTCCCGCAGGACAAGATCCCGCCGATGGATCCGAGGAACGTGGAACTGGCGCAACATGTCTGCGCACGCATCAAGGACGAGAAATTGCAGAAGGACTGCCTGTTCGACGTCGGCACCACGGGCGACCCTGTGTTCGCCGAGGGTGCGATCGTTGAAGCTGCGCTGCAGGAAGAGGCGAAGCTGCGCTGACGCTCCGGGGCCGCCGGGTGCCTGCCCGGGCACCCGGCGGCGCCCATCCCAACCCGACGCCAGCCACCTTCTTTCCGACGGAGGCTGGCGGTGTTGCCTTGCATGCCCCTTGAAACCCCCGTACCGGCGCCCAATCTCCGCGCTCTGACTGTTCCACCGACTTTCTAGGAGCTTCCGGATGAGCACCGATACCACCGATACCACTGAAACCACGGAAACGGCCCCGCAGGCCGAAACCCACGCCTTCCAGGCCGATGTGCAGCAGGTGCTGCAGCTGGTCATCCATTCGCTGTATTCCAACAAGGACATCTTCCTGCGCGAGCTGGTGTCCAACGCCTCCGACGCCTGCGAGAAGCTGCGCTTCGAGGCGATCGCCGACCCCGCGTTGCTGGAAGACGGCGGCGACTTGGCCATCGATCTGGCCATCGACGCCGACGCGCGCACGCTGACGATCCGCGACAACGGCATTGGCATGTCGCACGACGAGCTGATGCAGAACTTGGGCACAGTCGCCCATTCCGGCACGCGCCGCTTTCTCGACAGTATCGCCGCCGGTCAGCGCGCGCCCGGTGAAAGCCTCGACGCCCAGCTGATCGGCCAGTTCGGCGTCGGTTTCTACTCGGCGTTCATCGTCGCCGACAGCATCGCCGTCACCAGCCGCCGCGCCGGCCACAGCGAGGCCTGGACCTGGCGCTCGACCGGCGACGGCCAGTTCAGTATCGAGCCCGCATCCGCCGACACCCCGCGCGGCACCATCCTGCAGCTGCATCTGCGCGAAGACGCCGGCGATTATCTGCAGGCGTGGAAACTGAAATCGCTGGTGCGCACGTATTCCGATCACGTCGGCTTCCCGATCCGCATGGCCAAACCGGCCGCGAACGCCGACGACGACGATAGCGAAACCAAAGCGCCCGAGGCCGTCGAATTCGAGACCGTCAACCAGGCCTCGGCATTGTGGACACGCGCGAAGACCGAGCTGTCGGACGACGATTACAAAGCGTTTTACAAGCACGTCTCGCACGATTTCTCCGACCCGCTGGCGTGGACCCACAACCGGGTGGAAGGCAACCAGAACTTCACCTCGCTGCTGTTCCTGCCTGAGCGCGCGCCGTTCAATTTCCAGCACAGCCGTGACGAGCG
Source organism: Lysobacter sp. (assembly GCA_043765595.1). GTDB lineage: Bacteria > Pseudomonadota > Gammaproteobacteria > Xanthomonadales > Xanthomonadaceae > Lysobacter_I. Next base: position 11,669 of record JAYUIZ010000840.1, read on the forward strand.
CAAAAGCCTTAAGCTCTACATCAAGCGCATTTTCATCATGGATGCTGCCGAGCAGATGCTGCCGGCGTACCTGCGCTTCGCCAGCGGCGTGGTCGATTCCGACGATCTG
>JAYUIZ010000841.1:0-1305 GCA_043765595.1 Lysobacter sp.
CTTCCACTCGTTACCGTCCGCTTCGCGGTAATACAGACGCTTCGACAGATCGATATCCTCGCCGGACGCAAACCGCACCTTGCCGGCGTTGTCGGTTACGAAATCGGCGTTGCGGACAGGCGCCTGCGTGATCGGAAGGCGCCGACCGGTATAGACATCCATTTTTTCGATACGGGTAAACGGATCTGCGGTAAATGGCGAAACCGAGATGATCACATCCTTATCGTTTCCCGGCAGGTCGTCGACCAGAAAAGCAGCGACTTGTTCGACTTTCCGCGGCTGGATGCGTGTGCCTGGACCTTCACCCTGAACGCGCTGACCGACCAGAATGCCGCCTTTACCGCCGTCTGCATTCACCGCATACAGCTCACCCGTCAGCTGAGGCGCTTCCTGAGCACCAGTTTTTTCCGAAGGACGAATGAGCACCCGCTCCGCATTGACCCACCAGAAGTCGTCGACGTGGGTACGATCGCCCGGGATGGACATCGACGCCATCACCTTGTTATCGGTACGACGAAGAATTGCGAGTGCAGTCTTGCGCTCGACGCGCACGCTGGCCGCATAGTACTCACCGGTCGGCGAGATCTTGATGTCTTCAAACTTCTGTTTGCGAATGAAGTCTTCAATGTCGTAAGGCTTGGCGGCCTGCGCTGCGGCAAGCAGCGGTGACATCAGCAGGCATGCGGACAAAGCCCCTGCAATAATTCTCATGACCCCCCTATTTTAGTGATTAATTGCAACTGCATTTCTGAATTCGGACCGGAACTGATCAAGCGTTTTCGCCAGCCCTTGCGGCCAATCCGGCAGATGAATTCCGAATTCCGAGCGCAATCCGCTGGTATCCAACACCGAATATCCCGGCCGCTGGGCGGGTGTCGGATATTCCGCAGTCGCGATCGGGATGACGCGCGGCGCGCGCGCGATCAATCCGCGGGCCTGCGCGGCATCGAAGATGGCTTCGGCGAAGCCGTACCACGTTGTTTCGCTGGCAGCAGTGAGATGCCACACGCCGCTTCGCACGAAAGGTCGCGAGAGCGCCGATGCGGTCACGTCTGCGATCAATGCGGCGGGCGTCGGCGTGCCGACCTGATCGGCGACCACGCGCAGTTCGTCGCGCTCGGCAGCCAGGCGCAGCATCGTGCGCATGAAGTTCTTGCCGTGCGCGGCGTAGACCCAGGCGGTGCGGAAGATCAGATGCCGCGCGGCGCTGGCCTGGATCGCCTGTTCTCCGGCGAGCTTGCTGTCTCCGTAAACGCCGAGTGGCGCAGTGGCATCGTCCGGCCGAGACGGTCGCTTGCCGGTGCC
>JAYUIZ010000842.1:0-1303 GCA_043765595.1 Lysobacter sp.
GCGCTGTCGCCGCGCGGCGAGATTGTGATCGACGAACGCGGCCAGACCTCGCTGCCCGGCGTGTTCGCCGCGGGCGATGCGACCACGGTGCCGTACAAGCAGATCGTGATCGCGATGAGCGAAGGCTCCAAAGCGGCGCTCGGCGCGTTTGATCATCTGATCCGCGCATCGGCGCCGGCAGCGCCGACGGCGGCAGTACACGCCGCCGCGCCGGTTCTGGCGGAGACGCAACCCGCGTGACCGGTCCGCGTGCGGGGCGCGCAAAGCACCGCGCGCCGTGGCACGCAACGTTCGTCCGGGGAAGCCTGTCAGAAACGACAGGCGGCCCGGCAGCGGAAACAACGCATCATGCAGGCTGAGGTCCGGTCTCGATTCGGAGTCACCGGGGGCACCACGATTGCATCGCCCGCGTTCACGGCATTCAGCGACTGCGCTGAATACCGCGAACGCTGCGCCGCGCCAACGGCCGACACGAGGGTATCGCCGCCATGAACCTGCGTGATCTGAAGTATCTGGTTTCGCTCGCCGACCACAAACATTTTGGCCGCGCCGCCGCGGCCTGCTTCATCAGCCAGCCGACGCTGTCGACCCAGATCAAGAAGCTGGAGGACGAACTGGGCGTCTCGCTGGTCGAACGCGCGCCGCGCCGGGTGATGCTGACCCCCGCCGGGCGCGACGCCGCCGAACGCGCGCGACGGATCGTCGCCGATGTTGAGGAAATGAAGGAAGCCGCGCGCCGCAGCCAGAATCCGGAGGCCGGCACGGTGCGGCTGGGCATTTTCCCCACGCTGGGCCCGTATCTGCTGCCGCACGTGGTGCCGCGTATCCGCGAGCGTTTCCCGCAGCTGGAACTGCTGCTGATCGAAGAGAAGACCGAAGTGATCTTGCGCCAGCTGCGCGAGGGCCGGCTCGACGCCGGGGTGCTTGCGCTGCCGCTGCACGACGATCAACTGCATCTGGAATTTCTGTTCGAGGAACCGTTCATGCTGGCGGTGCCCGGCTCGCATCCGCTCGCAAACGCCACATCGCTGACGATCCAGGATCTCGCCCACGAAAGTCTGCTGCTGCTCGAAGACGGCCACTGCCTGCGCGATCAGGCGCTGGATGTCTGCCACATGGCCGGCGCCGGCGAGAAGAACGGCTTCCGCGCCACATCGCTGGAAACCCTGCGGCAGATGGTCGCCGCCAACGTCGGCATGACCCTGCTGCCGGTGCTGTCGGTAAAGCCGCCGGTGTCGTCATCGCCCGACGTGCATCTGGTGCCGTTCCGCGCGCCCGAACCGAACCGGCGCATCGCCATGGT